>JBGVLX010000119.1:0-38592 GCA_045124495.1 Lachnospiraceae bacterium | reverse complement strand
TCTCCTTAAAAAGTCTTATTTTTTATTTTCAGGGAAAATCAACAACTTTCCTGAAAACAAAAAAACTGTCACACTCACGTTTCTCGCTTGTGTGACAGTCACCTTATTCCTAAGAATTACTTTCTTAATCCTAAACGTTCGATTAAGCTTCTATATCTTTCGATATCTACTTTCTTTAAATAAGCTAATAAGTTTCTTCTTTGACCAACCATCTTTAAAAGACCTCTTCTTGAGTGATGATCCTTTGGATGATTCTTGAAATGTTCGTTTAATTCGTTAATTCTAGCTGTAAGTAATGCAACCTGAACTTCTGGTGAACCAGTATCCTGTTCATTCTTACCATATTCTTTGATAATCGCTAGTTTCTTTTCTGTAGTCATCATAATATTTTTCCTCCTAAATATATAACCGCCAAATACTAAGAATCGGTCGGAGTCTCCATATTCTGAGTAGTGGCTTCTAAAATTACCTTTGATATAATAGCATAGAAGCTACCATAAAGCAAGCATTTTTTTAAACTGCTTCGTATAAAGGATATTTATCTGTCAGACTCTTAACCAAAGCCTTCGCTTTTTCTTCATCTTTATCAATAACCGCAGCCTTAATTGCATCTGCGATTACTACCATATCGTCTTCTTTAAATCCTCTGGAAGTAATGGCTGCAGTTCCCAAACGGATACCACTTGTTACAAATGGAGACTTAGGATCGTTTGGCACTGCATTTTTATTACAGGTAATATTTACACTGTCAAGTAATTTTTCCACTTCTTTTCCTGTTAATTCTAAGTTTTGTAAGTCAACTAACATTAAGTGGTTATCTGTACCACCAGATACTAAATCAAATCCTCTTTCTTTTAATGCTGCTGCCAATGCTGCTGCGTTCTTCACAATATTCTTTCCATATTCCTTAAATTCATCACTTAATGCTTCTTTGAAGCAGACTGCCTTTGCAGCAATCACGTGCATTAATGGACCACCTTGGATTCCAGGGAATACTGCTTTGTTAAAATTGAATTTTTCATTCACTTCATTGCTGGATAAAATCATACCACCTCTTGGTCCTCTTAAAGTCTTATGAGTTGTGGTAGTTGTAACGTGGGCATAAGGAATTGGGCTTAAATGCTCTCCGGTAGCAACCAGACCGGCAATGTGTGCCATATCTACCATAAGATATGCCCCTACTTCATCTGCAATTTCTCTGAATCTTTTAAAATCAATGGCTCTGGCATAAGCAGATGCTCCTGCTACAATTAACTTTGGCTTGCATTCTAATGCAATTCTTCTTACTTCATCGTAATCAATATAACCTTCATCGTTTACTCCATAAGGCACTACATTAAAGTACTTACCTGACATATTTACCGGTGAACCATGAGTTAAATGTCCGCCATGGGCAAGATTCATTCCCATGTAAGTATCTCCCGGCTGCATAATTGCGAAAAATACTGCCATATTAGCTTGTGCTCCTGAGTGTGGCTGCACATTTACATATTCACATCCAAATAATTCTTTTGCACGAGAGATTGCTAATTCTTCTACCACATCAACATGTTCACAGCCGCCATAGTATCTCTTTCCAGGATATCCTTCTGCATATTTGTTTGTAAGGGGACTTCCCATAGCAGCCATAACTGCCTTACTTACAAAATTTTCGGATGCAATTAATTCGATGTGACTATTTTGTCTTGCCACTTCGTCGCTCATTGCAGCTGCAATTTCAGGATCATAATTTTTGATTTCATCGTAACTATACACTTTCATATCCTCCTAGTTTTGTTTCGTAATGGAAATTTCTAATTCTTCTAATTGTTTTGCATCAACCACATTTGGAGCTTCTGACATCAGACAAGATGCATCTTTCACCTTAGGGAAAGCAATCACGTCACGGATGCTGTCTTGTTTTGTAATCAGCATTACCAGACGGTCAAGACCATAAGCAAGTCCTGCATGTGGTGGAACACCATATTTAAATGCATTTAGTAAGAATCCAAAACGTTCATAGGCATCTTCTTTTGTAAATCCTAATGCCTCAAACATCTTTTCCTGAATGTCGTTCTGATAGATTCTCACGCTGCCGCCACCGATTTCCGTACCATTTAAAACAATATCATATGCTTTGGCACGTACTTTTCCAGGTTCTGTATCAAGAAGCGGAATATCCTCTTCCATTGGCATAGTAAATGGATGGTGCATTGCAGTATAACGATTTTGTTCCTCATTCCATTCTAGTAATGGGAACTCTGTTACCCATACAAACTTGTAATCATCTTTCGAAAGTAAACCAAGCTGATTTGCAAGCTCCACTCTCAATGCCCCTAAAACGTCATAAACTACTTTGTTTTTATCTGCTGCAAAAAGCAGTAAATCTCCTGCTTTTCCTTCCATTGCCTGAATTAACGCAGACATCTCTTCTTCTTTCATAAATTTTGCAAAAGAAGATTTGATACTACCATCCTCCTGTATCGCAATGTAAGCAAGACCTTTTGCACCATATGTTTTCGCAAATTCCACCAAAGCATCGATTTTCTTTCTTGGCATCGCACCTTGTCCATTTGCATTGATACCTCTTACAGAGCCTCCATTTTCAACAGCTCCCTTAAATACTACAAATTCACAATCCTTAACAACTTCTGTCACATCTTTTAATTCCATACCAAAACGTAAATCCGGCTTATCAGATCCAAAACGGTCCATAGCTTCCTGATATGGCATCCTCTGAATAGGCAAAGATACTTCGATTCCTAAAGTTTCCTTAAAAATCTTAGCTAAAAGTCTTTCATTTACATCGATGACATCATCCACATCTACAAAAGATAATTCCATATCAATCTGGGTAAATTCCGGCTGTCTGTCCGCTCTTAAGTCCTCGTCCCGGAAACACTTTACAATCTGAAAATATCTGTCATAACCAGAACACATTAGTAACTGTTTAAAAATCTGTGGTGACTGCGGCAATGCATAAAAATTACCCGGATGTACACGGGATGGTACAAGATAATCCCTTGCTCCCTCCGGAGTACTCTTAGTAAGCATTGGAGTTTCGATTTCTAAAAATCCCTCTTCATCTAAGAATTGACGTGTCATAGTAGTAACCTTACTTCTTAAAATAAGATTTCTTTGTAAATCCGGTCTTCTTAGATCAAGATAACGATATTTTAAACGTAAATCCTCTTTTGTCTTACTATCTTCCTCGATTGGAAATGGAGGAGTTTCTGCTTCCGATAAAATACGAATTTCCTTTGCATAAACTTCTATATCACCTGTTAAAAGGTTTTCATTGATACCACCGGAACGAGCCTGAACGGTTCCTTTTACAGCAATCACAAATTCACTTCTTAATTTCTCAGCTTTTGCAAATCCTTCCTGTCCAACTTCACTTTCTTCAAAAATAATCTGCAAAATACCGCTGCGGTCTCTTAAATCAACAAAAATAATACCGCCCTTGTTTCTGCTTTTTTGTACCCAACCCATGACGGTTACTTCTTCTTTTATGTTTGTTTTTGAAACTTCGGTACATCTATGGCTTCTTTTTAAACCTTTCATTGTTTCTGCCATTTTTATTTTACCTCCTAATTGTATATAACAAAAAACTGAATTATTTCTCACATATTAAAAATTCTTCCAGCTTTTTTGTCTCCATATTATAGCCGATACGTTTTAAGGTATCCCAAAACTCCTTACTTCCTGTAAGTCTTTGAAATGCCAGAAAAATTCGCATATCAAAGTTTTTTACCTCATCAATCATCATCTCAATGGCAACTTCCACAGGAAACGCCTTTCGATAAGGCCTGTCAGAAATTAATGCCACAAACACATCACACACCCTTATAATTCTGGCTTCAAAAGGAATCTGCTCACCAGCTAGATTCTTCGGATATCCTGTACCATCAAAATTTTCGTGATGATATAAAATCATATTCATAATAGTATTTTTATATCCTGCATCCTTTAGAATATTATATCCTAGCGTTGTATGCATACGGACATATTTCATTTCCTCAATCTCTAAAACATCCTCACCTCTGCCGTAAATATACTGACTTACCTTTAGTTTTCCTATATCATGTAACACTCCGGCTACTGCAATCTCGTAACAATCAGAATCCGGAAGATTTAATTCCCTTGCCAGCAATGTTGCAATATTACTGACACAGATTCCATGCTGCAGATAAGTCATTAAGTCTTCTGCCAAAGGATCGCAGGTTTCAAATAATCTTTCTAATACACAGTCCTCTTTTTCCGAGAATATTTCAGTCAGTTCTTCCTGATTTATCATTGCTTCCATGCACTTTCCTCCTTTTAAGACAGGAATGCTTGCTTTCTTTTTATCATTTCGTCAATGCGTTCCATGTAATGGTCTACATTTTTCACATTTTCCACCCGTTCAATCCGGTTTTCATCCGGAAATACAAATTTCGATGAAGTACCGGCACCTACTGCTATAATGTCCTGTTTTTCTTCCATAATCAGTATATTATAGATACATTCTTTTCCAGGCATGGCGTAACCCACATTCTCTAAGTTTCCTGGTATGTTTTTTTGTCGATATAAATAATAAGGCTCTAAACCCAGTAATCTGGCACTATGATCCACAACCTCCAGCATCTCATTCGTACTTCCCTTTATCATGCTTTCAAATTCCTTTCGCTTTGCGGTAAGGTTCGCAGCACGCTTAAGCGCCAGAGAATGTACCGTAATACTATCCGGTTTTAAAGCAGTGATTTCAGAAATTGTATGTTTCACCTCATTGATTCCCTCTAATGGAAGCCCTGTAATCATATCCATATTTATATTTTCAAAACCTAAACTTTTTGCCAACTGAAATGTTTTTTTCACCATTTCAGAAGTATGATTTCTTCCAATTAGTTTTAAAGTAGCGTCATTCATAGTCTGGGGATTAATGCTGATTCGCTTTACACCGCCCTCTTTTAATGCCAAAAGCTTATCTTCTGTAATACTGTCTGGTCTTCCTGCTTCTACAGTAAATTCCAGTAAATGTGATAAGTCAAATTCCTGATTTATCCTATTTAGAATTCTCTTTAAATGTTCTGCAGAAACTGAAGTAGGGGTCCCTCCACCCATGTAAATAGTCTGGAGCTTCTTATGTTTCTGACTTTTTGCAACAAACTTAAGTTCTTTCTCTAATGCACAAAGATAAGAATCAATTTTATCTTTGTAAATCCCAATGGGATAAGAAGTAAAAGAACAATACAGACAAGTACTTGGACAAAACGGAATGCCAATATATAAACTGTAACCATCATCATACTGGACTTTTTCCAACAAAGATTTTTCTTTTTTTGCCACTTCGAGACATATCATGGCTTTTTGTTTCGTAGTGCCATATTCTTTCTGATAATGTTCCAAAATACTTTCTTCCAAAGTATCTTCCTCTAATAATTTTAATGCCACTTTCGTAGGCCGTATGCCTGTCATAGTTCCCCAGGGCAGGCTTTTTTTCGTATATTCTGATAATATATCATAAATTAAAAGCTTAAAAGGATTTTTAAATGTTTCTTTTTTGGTATAATCCCCCTCCAAAGTTCTCTTTATTTCAAACTTTGATTCTTCTATAAGAACCACTTTTGTCATTTCCCTTCCATACTCCACTTTAAGCTGGAAACGGGTTTCAAAAGCACCTTCCACTATCTTTTCATTTTCAAAAAAAGCTTGTAAAATACTCCTTATATCATAATTATACAAATCTTCATTTTGTACTAATCCAATCATATTTGCACCTTTTTCTTATATCAGAAATGGATTTGACTGCTTTTCAAAACCGATACTAGTAGCAGCACCATGTCCCGGATATACCAGGGTATCTTCCGGAAGAAGGAATAATTTATCTTTAATCGAAGCCACTAAAGTTCCGGCACTGCCTGTTGGAAAATCCGTTCTCCCAACACTTGCTTCAAATAAAGTGTCCCCTGAGATCAGCCAGTTCATATCTTTAAAATAATAACACATTCCTCCCATGGTATGGCCCGGTGTACTGATACATATTATTTGATTTCCTAGTAATTCAAGGATTTCACCATCCTTTAAATATACATCTGCCTGAATGCTCTCACTCTTTCCTCCAAGCGCTTTGCTTAAATTCCATTCCGGTTTGTTAAGTACCTCTTCTTCCAATTCATTGGCATAAACCATAATTTCTGGATACGTCTTTCTTAATTCCTCTACAGCCCCAATGTGGTCAAAATGACCATGGGTAAGTAAAATAGCTTTCGGTGTCAATTCCTTTGCATTCAAGATTCCCTCGATGACATTACCATGACTGGCAGGATCTACTATAACTGCTTCCTTTTTTTCCTCATTCATTATAAGGTAACAGTTCGTAGAAACCATTCCCAATGTTTTTATCAGCATAGAAAGTTTCTGCATATTTATCTCCATTCCGTTCACTTCACACTATTACATTAATTACTAGCCTTGAGTTCTTTCAATATCAATGATTCCTTCAACATTTCTCAATTTTGCAATAATACGGTTTAACTGTTCCGTACCTCTGATATCAAAAGAAACACTGATGGTGGCTTTTCCCTGTTTATTTGTACGCACATTCATGGATACAACATCAATATTCATTTCTGTAAGTGTTTTTGAAATATCTACCAAAACGCCGGAACGATTATTTGCAAACAATTTGATTTCTGTCGTATACATTGCTCCGGTATCTTCTTTTTCCTGATATTGCCATTCTGCATCCATCAGCCGGTTTCTGTCATCCTCATCCATACAAAGAACGTTAATACAATCCGTTCTGTGGATAGAAATACCTCTTCCTCTGGTAACAAATCCAACAATCTCATCTCCGGGAACCGGACTACAGCACTTGGAAAAACGTACCGCTACGTCATCTACTCCCTTTACCATGATTCCGCCTTTAGACTTATTGATTTTTTTACCACCATCATTTTCAGCCTGAGCTGTTTGCAATACATCTGAATCCGTTATCTTTTTTGCATTTTCCTTTTCGTACTCCTCAAGGAGCTTGTTCATAACCTGTCCTTCTTTCAGACCGCCATGACCAACGGCAGCAAATACGCTGTCCCAATCCTTAAATCCGTACTTATTCATAACTTTCTGCATGTACTCAGGTTTCGCATAATCAGAATAATTAAGTCCTTTGCTCTTACAATAGGAAGCCAGCAATTCTTTTCCTCTGATAATATTATCTTCCTTAAATTCCTGTCGGAACCATTGATTAATTTTATTTTTTGCCTGGGTACTTTTTACCAGATTTAACCAATCCCTGCTGGGACCTTTTGAATTCTGTGAAGTAATGATTTCAATCCGGTCTCCATTTTTAATCTGATAATCAATAGGAACCTGTCTTCCGTTTACTCTGGCACCGATCATCTTATTTCCCACTGCACTATGAATGCTATATGCAAAATCAATCGGATTTGAACCATTTGGTAGACTTTTAACATCGCCGGATGGTGTAAAACAATATACCTGCTCTGCAAAAAGGTCTAAGTCTGTCTTTAACATACTGACAAATTCCTTGTTATCCGACATGTCCCGTTGCCATTCCAAAATTCGTCGAAGCCAAGTTAACTTTTCTTCTTCTTTATCTTTGGAATGGTTTCCATTGGCATTTTCTTTATACTTCCAATGAGCTGCAATACCATATTCTGCAATTTTATGCATCTCGTAAGTTCGAATTTGAATTTCAAAAGGAGTTCCGTTCGAACCGATCAAGGTAGTATGAAGAGACTGGTACATATTCTCCTTTGGCATTGCAATATAGTCTTTAAAACGTCCCGGAATCGGCTTATACATTTCATGAATCACACCAAGAGCGGCATAACAGTCTTTTACAGTATCAACCTTAATTCGTACCGCAAATAAATCATAAATCTGATCCAGGGTTTTATCCTGATTTACCATCTTTTTATATATACTAAAGAAATGCTTTACCCTACCATCTACTTCCGCTTCAATTCCGGCCTGGTCCACATGCGCCTTTACTTCATCCACAATATTTTGAATAAAAGCTTCTCTCTCTTCTTTTTTGGATTTTATCTGATTGGATAAGTCATCATAAACATCCTTCATCAGATACTGCATGGATAAATCATCCAGTTCAATTTTAATTTTGGATATACCAAGACGGTGTGCCAGTGGTGCATAAATGTCCATGGTTTCCCTGGCTTTTTCCTTCTGTTTTTCCGGAGATTGATATTGAAGAGTTCTTAAGTTATGCAATCGATCCGCCAATTTTATTAAAATAACCCTGATATCCTTCGCCATGGCAAGAAACATCTTACGCAGATTTTCTGCCTGTATTTCAATCTTATCATTGGTTAAATTTAATTGGGTTAATTTCGTTACACCATCCACTAATAAAGCGATTTCTCCATTGAACTCGCTTTCAATTTCTTCAATGGTCATAACTGTATCTTCTACTACATCATGCAAAATTCCTGCAATAATAGTTTCTTTGTCCAATTCCAGTTCTGCTAAAATAATCGCAACACAAAGAGGATGGATGATATAAGGCTCTCCCGATTTTCTTTTCTGCCCTTCATGAGCTTTGTCCGCAATCTGATACGCTTTCTCAATGGCAGAGATATCCGTAGAAGGATGATATCTTCGCACAGAATCAATTAATTTATCGTACAATTCACCCGGAGCGGTAAAATCCGCCGGCTTGCTGATTTCCTTTGGAGCTTTTTTCATTTTATTTATTGATTTATTCTCCATACTCTCACCACATTTCCTTTGTTCTTTGTCTAAGAAGTATTATATGATTATTTGACATTAAAATCAATGATTAATTACAATGGTTACCAAGAGAACCTCTTTTAATCATTTCGTAACTGCAAATATCCTTTTATTTTCTCACATTAACCCATAAGAACCAGATGTGCCACGGCAAAATCGTTATCCTCCGTATAGCCTTGTAACGTCATTACAATTAAATTAATATATTCCTTCGTGTACCCATAGGTTTCACATAATTTATCTATATCAAACCCTGTTTCAAAGGCCTCTCTTACTCTTTTTACGGCAAGTACCGTCTTCCCAAGTTCATCATCCATAGATGCTAAATCTTCTTCTCTTCTTCTGGCACGTTCTTCAATGTCTTGGGAATTTTCTGCCATATATTCCTCCAAAGACTTTACGTTTCTGTCTTCATCCGGATTTGTATAATAATCATCCATATATTCCCAATCTAAAATTTCATTCTTATTATCTTTCACTTTTACCAAGCCTCCATCTCATATTATGATATTGGGTTTAAAAGATATTACACCCTTGATATCATATTATTTTTTTATTGTAACTCATTTTTGCCCTTTTGTAAAAAAAAATTTCGTATAAATTCACCTCCTTTTGTAAATCCTTTTACTATTACTTGTTTCACTTCATCATTTTATTTGAAATACTATTGGAGGATTACCATGAACAAAGTTGAAATCTGTGGGGTAAACACCTCAAAATTACCCTTATTATCCAATCAGGAAAAAGAAGATCTGCTGATAGAAATTAAGAATGGAAACATAAGTGCCAGGGAAACTTATATCAAAGGAAATCTAAGACTTGTATTAAGTGTTATCCAAAGATTTTCGAACAGCAATGAGTCCGCCGATGATTTATTTCAGGTGGGCTGTATTGGTCTTATGAAAGCAATCGATAATTTCGATACTACATTGGGAGTACGTTTTTCAACTTATGCAGTACCTATGATTTTAGGCGAATGTAAACGTTTCCTAAGAGATACGCAAAATCCCATTCGCGTATCCCGTTCTCTTCGCGACGTAGCATATAAAGCCATCTACGCAAAAGAGCAATTACAAAGAAAAATGGACCGTGAACCTACCATTGAAGAAATTTCCAAAGAAATTTCCATGAGCAAAGAACTCATTGTCAACGCTTTAGATGCAATCTGCAATCCGGTATCTTTATATGAGCCGGTTTATCAGGAAGGCGGAGATATTCTTTACATTATGGATCAAATCAGTGACAAGAAAAACAAGGAAGAACATTGGGTAGAAGAAATTTCCCTGCGGGATGCCATGGACCATCTCCCACAAAGAGAATATGATATTATTAAACTTCGCTTTTACGAAGGAAAAACCCAGACTGAGGTGGCTGACGAAATAGCCATCTCTCAGGCTCAGGTATCCCGTCTCGAGAAAAACGCCTTAAAATATATGAAAAATTATTTAAAAGAATAACATTCAAAATTATTCACAACCCCAATTATAAAGATATGTTTATGTATGTTTCCTTGTTAACAATCATATCTTCCATCATTCATAAGAAAAAACAAACACTATCTTTTTTTAATTTAACTCTATTTTTTTCCTATTAATCCAAAAAAAGAAACGTTTTGTTTCATATTCACATTTTTTGCTATAATATAACAATTATAACAAAATTTATTGCTATAATAATTCTTGAAACTTATATTAAATTTTACATTTCTTTCTAAAATCTGTTATCATTGCATATGATAACGAATTCATCCGACTGTACCTTTTTTATATACAGTCCTCTTTGGCTACTTTTTGAATAAAGTAGCCGGTCTGTTATCCTGGTTCCTTATTCTACTGGAACCAGGATTCTTTTTATCTTTTATTTTCCCGGTTTCACATAATTCTTTCAACTCTTTTTTGAATTGCTTTATTAAAACAGAACCTATTTCAACTTTTATATTTTTCCCCCTTAATTCCAGATAGCGATTGGTATAATCAATACTTTTAATGTATTTCAGATTCACTATCGTGTTTTTGCTACATCGCAAAAATTGTTCCGAGTTCAACTGCTTTAAAATCTGTGGACAGGTAATATAGGATAACTCAACATCCCTGTCTATGGCATGTATCCATACTTTTCTTTGCATGTTTTCAATGTACACAATATCCTTTTTTCTAAAATAATAAAAAATTCCTTTGTTTCGGAAAACCGCATATTCTTTCTTCTTTTTATACCCGGGAAAAGTAAGTGCTTTTGTAATGATACCTTTTAATTTTTCCATATGATAGGGTCTTTCCATATATCCATAACACCTTAACATAGTATAAGCATACATTTTCACCTCTTCTAACGAGGACAAAAAGATAACAGGTGTAAAATGATAACACTGCAATTCTCTCAATTTGCCAACAAATTCTATTCCGGGAACTTCCGCTGTTCTTTTCTCACCTACTGTTACATCTACCACAAACAAATCAATGCTGCGCTCTAGTGCAATCTGGTATGCCTTTGAAATTTCATTTACAACATATACTCTGTTTTCTTTCTCTATTTCCGTTATCATTCTTCGGAGAGTTTCTGCCTCTGTTTCATCTGCATTTAATATCATTATGTTTTTCATTCTAATTTCCAATCCATTTCTTGAAATCTTTTGTATTCATCTTTTATCTTAGATTATACTTTTCCGTGAAAAAAGAAAATTCAAGAATTATAATATCCTTGAATTTTCTTCTTGTATACTATTTTGTAAGATTATCCAAAATAAAGAAATATTCTTCAAACGTTTTTTTGCAACACATCGGGTCATCTATTACAATTCCTTCTGTTTTTAGGCCAATCAACGAAAAAGCCATAGCTACTCTATGATCTTCATAGGTTTTTATCACTGCCGGATTGACTTTTCCAGGATAAATTGTAATAGCATCCTCTTCTTCCTCAGTTCTAACTCCCATTCGTCCTAATTCTGTTGCAATGGCATTTAAACGGTCGGATTCCTGTAATCTTATATGTCCAATATGTTCTATCCTGCTTGGTCCATCTGCAAAAACTGCTAATGCTGCCAAGGTAAGTGCCTGGTCCGAAAAGTTGTTCATATCCACCTTCACACCTTTTAGCCGGCTGGTTCCTTTCACCTGAATCCCTTCCCCGGTATCTGAAACTTTACATCCCATCTGTTCTAGTACTTCCAGAAACATCATATCTCCCTGCATACTGTTTTTATGCACATTTTTTATAGTTACACAACCATTCGTAAGTGCAGCCATTGCCCAAAAATAACAGGCAGCAGAAACATCCGGTTCAATCTGATATTTCTTTGATTTATACCCGGCACCTGCTTCCACCGCATACTCTTCCCCATCAAATTTCGTCTTTACTCCAAAGTCCTCCATCATATTCATGGTTATCTTAATATAAGAGCCTGTTTTCTTTTCACTTGTTATCTTTAATTTTAAGCCTTCCTTACACATTACACCTGTCATCAAAAAAGCACTTAAAAATTGAGTGCTTTTACTAATATCCAGAGAAACCGCCCATGGACCTTTTTTTCGCTTTCCGGCTCCTTCTATAATAACAGGAAGATAATAGGGTTCTTTTAGATATGTAATGTTTGCTCCTATTTGTTCCAGCGCTTCAAACAATGGACGCATTGGACGTTTTTCCATTTGCGAAGATGCCTGTATCTCGTAAACACCATCTGAGAGGCCACACATCGCGGATAAAAACCTGGCTGCCGTGCCTGCACTCCCTACATAAATCTTTCCTGTCTTTTTCGGAATTTTTCCCTTTTCTCCTTTTACAATAACCTGCTTCTTCTCTTCATCCATCATAACTTCAAATCCAAGATCTTGTAAAGCCTTTAAGAAATTTCTTGAGTCATCACTAAATAATGTTCCGTCAAGCACACTGGTCCCATCTGCCAAAGCACAAATAAGCAATGCCCGATTAGTAATGCTTTTAGAACCCGGCACAAAATCGAAAACACCTTCAATTTTATCTTTTACTGGATTTACCTTGTATTGTTCCATGTCATAATGCACCTTTCTAAAATTCGTCTTTTGTTGAATTCTATTATAATTCATCCTTTATGAAACAACAAGAAAAATTTCTAATTCCCCAAATAAGATATTGCTGTGAAAACAATCACAACTCCCTTCAAAATATATGACAGAGTAACTAAGCTTCTTAATTTACGATAATTTTATCATCTCTTTTCTAAGACGTTTAATTATCTTTTTTTCCAATCTGGAAATATATGACTGTGAAATTCCCAAAATATCTGCCACTTCCTTTTGGGTTCTTTCTTCTCCATCTTTTGTATTAATACCAAATCTCAAGCTTATAATTAGTTTTTCCCTGTCATTTAGTGTACTAATGGCTCTTTTCAACAGTTTCTTATCTACCTCATCTTCCAAATCGCGATATATAATATCTTCGTCTGTTCCCAGGATGTCAGACAATAGTAATTCATTTCCATCCCAATCTACATTTAGCGGTTCATCTATACTGACCTCAAATTTTGTTTTATTATTTCTTCTTAAATACATTAAGATTTCATTTTCAATGCATCTTGAAGCATATGTAGCAAGTTTAATATTTTTATTTGGATTAAAAGTATTAATGGCTTTGATCAACCCGATGGTACCAATAGATATCAAGTCTTCAACACCAACCCCGGTATTATCAAACTTTTTTGCAATATAAACTACAAGTCTCAAATTCCTTTCAATTAGCACTTTTTTGGCTTCACTATCATGTTTTCCACCTAAACATTCAAGTACTTTGATTTCTTCTTCCGGCTCTAACGGAGCAGGCAGAATTTCTGTTCCACCTATATAATGAAGTTGCCCTTCCTTTGGCAGAAAAATATTTCTGACACTACTCACCATATTAAATTTTATTCTGCTATTTTCATTATAGCAAATTTCATATTGACTCATTTTTTATCCTCCATTTAGCACAAACTGCTGTCTACATTAATTCTGTATGTAGTAACACTTCATATTCTCTTTCAAACGAAAGCGTTTCTTTTTGTAATGCCATATAGCCTTTTTCTTTTTTTTCGTTTTTATCACCAATATAAATCCGATCGTATAAAACGCAAATAAAAAAGCCTGTATTTCCCGCTGCACATTGATATGGAATAAGACGAAATATCATAGAATTAAGAGTAAAATTTTTATCTATTTCTTCCGGCTTCTCCAGGTAACAGTTTAAAAATTCTGTTTCTTCCGGCGTAAACAATGATTTTACACAATCAAATTCCACCAAAATAACCGGTTTATGAGAAACAGGCTCATATAAACGATTTCCCGTATCTATATATCCCTGTATTTTCACTCTTTCCCCACTTCGTTCAATGATTACCGGAACTATATAGGAAACTATTTTTTCCTGTTTCCGAATAATATAAATTATTTTTCCAATTAGAAAATAAGTAAAAAAGATAAATATCAAAAAAGTAAACGTAGTTATTATGACGCTTTTTCCTTTTAAGATTTGCCTAATACCGGTCCCGTAATATAAAAAATTAATGACACCCCCAGAAGTAAAAGATAAGGTAAATAATATCAGAGTATCATAAATGTAATGGTATAAATTTTGTTTTCCATAAACAAGAACTATCATAATCCAACATAACATCCACATTCCAACCACAGAAGCCCACCTATATTTTTCATACGCCAGCAGATAAATCATGCAAGCTCCCAGACTACCTACACTGCTTGCCAGAATATTTCTCTTCCGGTTTATTTTTTTCTTCCGCATCTTTTCCACCAATTTAAGCAAGGTGAAATCCATAATAAAATTAACAATAAAAACTACATCTATGTACACACAAAGTATCACTGTATACCTCCACGCATTTTTGCATCCTCCTTCGCCATTTGTATTTCCATTATATTCCATATCATCTAAATAATTTGTCATTTTTTGCCAGGCATAAAGAATCATAGAAATAAAAAAAACATCCCCAGCACCAGAATTGAATTCTAATACCAGGGACGTCTAATTCTTTCCATTTCGACCCATTAAATAAAAAAAATGGTTATTACAAGTAAACTTGTATAACCATTTTTCTATAACTAAGTTTCATCTCGCTATATCACCAGAGAAACTCTACTTTCTATTATCTCTCTTTAAAAAGGTAGGAATTTTAATTCCACCATCCAAACCAACCTTAGGTTGTGCAATCACCGGTTCTACCGGAGCCGCCGCCTGAGTTACATTCTTCTCTTTCACTACAGACTTTTCCACTTTGCTTTCGGTTGTTCCTGCAAGAGGTTGTCCACTAAATGTAGGCGCTTTCTTTTTCTCTGTCTTTTCCTGCAAACCTGTAGCAATAATCGTAATATTAATTTCATCTCCAACAGAACCATTATCTACAGTACCAAAAATAATATTAACATCTTCACCAGCAACTTCTGTCAAATAAGAAACTGCCTCATATGCTTCCTGAATACCAACATCACCGGAGAAGTTAATAATAATATCTGTAGCTCCGGAAACAGTAGTCTCCAACAACGGACTTTCCATCGCATGTTTGATTGCTTCCACCGCCTTATCTTCACCAGTGCCGGCACCGATACCAATATGCGCAATGCCTTTATCTCTCATAACTGTCTGAATATCTGCAAAGTCAAGATTAATTAGTCCAGGACGGTTAATCAAATCTGTTACACCTTGCACACCCTGTTGTAATACCTCATCTGCTTTTTTTAATGCCTCAGGTATAGAAGTTCTCTTATCACAAATCTGTAACAATTTATCATTTGGAATCACAATTAAAGTATCTACATTATTCTTTAATTTTTCAATTCCGGATAAAGCATTGTTCATACGAGGCTTTCCTTCAAAAACAAAAGGCTTTGTAACAACACCTACTGTTAAAATACCAAGGTTTCTAGCCATCTCTGCTACTAGCGGAGCCGCACCGGTTCCGGTACCGCCACCCATTCCGCATGTAACGAACACCATATTGGCATCTTTAATCAAATCAATGATTTCTTCTCTATTTTCTTCCACAGCACTTGCACCAATTTCAGGCTTTGCACCGGCTCCAAGACCTTTCGTTAACTTTTCTCCGATTTGTACTTTTATCGGTGCCTTACATAATGACAATGCCTGTTTGTCCGTATTAATTGCAATTAACTCTACACCTTCCACATTTTCATCAATCATACGATTCACAGCATTATTTCCTGCACCGCCAACACCAACTACTATAATTTTTGCATTTGTTCTTTCTTCGTTAGATTTTATTTCAAGCAAGGCTGCTTCCTCCTTTATATTCTTCTACTCCTTATATCGTTTATGTACTTCCATAAAGATAATGTCTTTGATATCTTTATATCCATCTTCATAAAAACACTCATTCATTATCATATAATTTTTTCATAAAATAATCAACAATTTTTTAATTTTTTTTTGATAATAAGTTCTAAGTTGCCATCCTATGACCTACAACTTTCTTATTCACAACTACTCAATTGCTTCAAATCTCAAGTATGTATTGGTTTTACTAAATGTTTCCATATGCAAAATTCCTTTTTTTCCTTCTAATTTAGGAAGAATATTCGTGAGTTCTGCTATTTTTTCTTCCATATCACTATCCTCACCCATTAATATAGAAATATCTCCCGCTACTAAAAATAATTGTTCTTCCTCGGTAAATTCAATGTTCTCTATAGGAATATTATATTTTTGAAGTAACTGGGTTATAACAAGCACTTCTTTAAACTTTTCTATATCAGAGCCTTGCATCTGCTCATGTAAAGTAAAAGAAGTGAAAGTAATACCATAAACGCACGGAATATCATCTAATCTTTTTTCAGAGGTCTCCAACACAATCCCATCTTTATCAAAATAAATATATTCACCCATATATTCGGTACACCCGGCCATGGCTTTTTCATAGACTACGATTGCAATTTTATGGTTGGATAAATATTCTATTTCAAATTTGTCTATAAAAGGAATCGGGTCAATTTCAAACAATTTATTTTTAACCGACAAAATTAATGAGTTATCAATATATCCATCCGAAGTCACATACTCAATAATTTCTTCTTCGGTATAATGAACATTCCCTGTTACAGAAATAGAATCAATTTTAAATCTTGTCCCTATCAGATAAGATGCAATCACTATTCCCAGTAAAAAACTAAGTAGGACTAATTTCCTTAGTATTTTTCTTTTTTTCATCCAACCACCCTTTAAACATCATTTTCAACAATACTTTATTTCGGCCCCTAAATGAGATAAATTCTGCACGAAATTTTCATATCCCCGTTCTACTAACTCCCAGTTATAAATACTGGTTTCTCCCTCAGCCACAAGAGCTGCAATGCAAAGTGCTGCTCCTGCTCTTAAATCCGGCACTGATACCACAGTACCATGCAAATTCTTTGGGCCGTTTATGGTAGCAACATTTTCATTCACAGTAATATCTGCTCCCATCTTTTTCATCTCTTCCACAAATGCGAATCTTTTTTCAAACACACTTTCCCTGATACTACTCTTTCCATTTGCAACCACTCCCATTACCACCGTCATAGACTGAATATCCGTTGGTATTTTAGGATATGGTCCCGTTTCTAACTGAATTGGATTTTTTTCAGAAGCCGGCCGGTAAGTAAGAACCGTTCCATTTTTTCTTATACTGCCACCAGCGTCCTGAAGTAACAAAAGCACATTTTCTATATCGCCACTATCCGGAATTGGGTGAATTGCAATCTCAGATTGCGTCACATGGGCTAAAATCAAATAAGTAGATGCAACCACTCTGTCATACGGAATTATCGTTCTACAGGAATGTAGTTCCTCTACTCCCCAAATGGTAATTTCAGAACTTCCTTCTCCCAAGATGTTTGCTCCCATATTTTTCAGATGTCTTGCCAGATAAACAATTTCCGGTTCTTTTGCCGCATTTTCAATCACTGTCTTACCATTTGCCAAAGTTGCAGCCATCATTATATTTTGCGTTGCCCCCACGCTGGGATATCGTAATTTCACACGATTTCCCACCAGCGTAAAAGTTTCACAAAAAAGATAATCTTTCCCCATCATGAATCCGGTATTTAAACGCATCAGTCCATCCACATGTATATCAATGGGTCTTTTACCAATGTTACATCCCCCGGGATAACCAATTTTTACTTTTTTATCTTTTGCAAGAAGGGGCCCCAAAAATAGAATCGAAGCACGGAGCTTCTTTGCGACCTCTTCTTTTACTTCATGTTCCGTCCTCGTAGTTGTATCAATCTTGAGCGTTCCTGTTTCAAAAGAAACTTTTGCCCCTAAGGATTCCAATATTTTTATCATATCATGAACATCACTGATATCCGGGCAATTTTCTAATATCGTCACCCCTTGGCAAAGCACACTGGCCGCCATGATGGGAAGCACTGAATTTTTGGAACCGGAAATCGCGACGTCTCCGGATAATTTTCTTTTCCCTACAATTTGAACCATTGCCATAGCAACATTCAATCCCAATACTCTTCTTACAATAGAATATGAAATTTTCTTTTCTTTCGTGCTTATTTTAACTTAATTTGACGAGAAACTGACAAAACAACGCCCATTTCTATCAATATAAACAACATAGAACTTCCTCCATAACTGATAAAGGGAAGTGGAACACCTGTATTTGGCATAGTGTTTGTTACTACTGCGAGATTAATAATTACCTGCACTGCAATATGGGTCATAACACCAATCACAATCAATGAACCATATAAATCCCTGGCATTATCTGCTACAATAACACATCTCCAAATCAAAATAATAAATAAGGTAATCACACAAATTGCACCAAACAATCCCAATTCTTCACAAACCACGGAAAAAATCATATCATTATGTGATTCCGGTATAAAACCTAATTTCTGCATACTCTGTCCAAGGCCTTTTCCAAAAATCCCTCCGGAGCCAATGGCATATAATGACTGCATAGTCTGATAACCTTTTTCATGATTTTCCGGATCCAGCCACGCATCAATACGTTCTCCTCGATAACCCGCTGATGCAATAAACACAGCCACCAGCAATATAGCTAAAAATCCCAATATGAAAAATTGTTTGTATTTAGGACTAGTAATGAAAGTCATCACAATAATAATCGCCATGATTACAATTGCAGTACTAAGATTTTCAATGGCTATCAGGCCTATAATAATCAAGCCCACCACATATATCTTAATCAGTTCCATAAATTTTTTAATAATATTTGCCTTATTACTAATCAAATGAGCCATAAATAAAATCATACCAATTTTTGCAAATTCAGAAGGTTGAAAACTGATTGGACCAATTTGTATCCATCTTTTTGCACCATGTGAATCTAATCCCAAAAACAAAACTGCAATCTGCAGCACCAACATAATAAGATAAATCAGACCACTGAATCTTTTCCATTTTTGATAATTTATCTTAGAAACCACAACCAATGCCACAAAACCTACCAGACTAAACAGCAGTTGTCTTTTAAAATAATAACCCGAATCCCCAAAATCAAGATAAGCTTTATAAGAGCTGGTACTATATACCATAACCAACCCAAAACCTACCAATAAAAGCACTACAAACAATAGAACATAATCAAAATATTCCCCTTTTACAAAGAAATTCTTAAACAAACCTTCTCTTTTTCTCTTTGAAGTATGCTGATTTTTTGCATTTTGCTGCATCCTATCACTCCTCTAACAGATGGACATATTCCTTAAACATTTTTCCTCTTTCCTCATAATTTGAAAACATTCCCCAGCTTGCACAAGCAGGTGATAACAAAACTGCCCCTTCCGGTTTCACCAAAGTGGCACTAAGTTTTACCGCTTCTTCCAACGAATCCACCATGGTAATTTTGTCATAACCAAGTTCCTTTGCTGTTTTTGCAATTTGCTCTCTTGTCTGTCCTAGTAAAATCAAATGGGTTATTTTATTTCCAAAAGATTTTATAAAATCATCAAATGCGACCTTTTTATCATATCCTCCGGCTATCAATACTGTAGGTCTGTTCATAGCTTCGACAGCTTTTATGGCTGCATCCGGATTTGTTCCTTTGGAATCATTATAATAACGGATTCCTTTTTTTGTTGCCACGTATTCTATTCTATGTTCTACTCCCATAAAGTCTTTTATGACTTGATGAATCACATTTTCCGGTACCCCCATATGTAATGCAATGCCAGATGCTACCATAATATTTTCCACATTATGAACACCCAAAAGTTTTATATCTTTCAATGGACAAAGAACTTTAACCACATCTTTTTCTTTGTATACAACAGAATCTTCCTGAATAAAAATGCCTTCCTTCAGTTTTTCTTTATAACTAAAATAAACGACGCTTGCCTCTACATCCTTTTTCATTTCCCTGGTAATTTCATCATCGTAATTTAAAAGAATTATATCTTCTTTCGTCTGATTTCTGGCTATATTAAGTTTCGCCTTTGCATAGTTTTCCATAGTGTAGTGCCGATTCAAATGATCCGGTGTTACATTTAATATGGCACTTACCTTAGGATGGAATTCATCAATGGTTTCCAGTTGAAAACTACTTAACTCAGCTGCAATTCTTGTTACATTTGTAGTCTCCAATGCAACATCTGCATAGGACGTTCCAATATTTCCAACCACAAATACATCTTCATAATACGCTTTTAATATTTCTCCCACCAAAGTTGTGGTAGTAGTTTTTCCATTCGTTCCGGTGATGGCAGCAATCTCACCTTTCGCATACTGATAAGCCAGCTCAATTTCACCTATTATTGGAACTCCTGCATTTCTAACGATATCAGTAAAGGGAGCGTCTGTAGGTATTCCCGGACTGATTACCATAAAATCTGTTTCTTTCAAATTTTCTTGAGATAATTCTCCCAAAATCACTTCCGGATGAAACCCTTCCGGTAATTTTGTATAAAATTTTTCCAAATCAGCATTTTCGTTTCCATCATAAAAGGTAACCCGGACACCTTTTTTATTCAACAAAGTCGCAGCACCGATACCACTAATGCCAATTCCTGCAATCAAAACGTGATTATAGTTCATTTCCATATTCTTTTCACTCTTTTCTTAATAAATTCTGGTACTAAATCTAAATACCTGTTACTGTTCACTTGTGAACATTAACCAACGATTCCGGTACAATACTTTCGGTTAAATTGCTGCAAGCCCAATAAAACAAAGGACTGCTGTTACAATAGAAAATATCGCTACTACTTTTGTTTCCGGCCATCCGGACAATTCAAAATGATGATGAATCGGAGCCATTTTAAAAATTCTCTTCTTCGTTTTCTTATAATAAACAACCTGTATTATAACAGATAATACTTCTACAAGATAAATACAAGCTATGATTGGGATGAATAACGGCATTCTTAATACCACTGCCACTGACACCACAAAGCCTCCCAAAGCTAAGGAACCAGTGTCTCCCATAAATACTCTTGCCGGATATACATTAAATAATAAAAATCCAAGCAACGCACCGGTAGCCGCACAGGTTACCGGTTCCAAGCCGGAATCAAAAGCCATAGCTACCACTGTTAAAAATACAGAAATCAATACTGTAACACTACTTGCCAGACCATCGAGACCATCTGTAAAATTAGCTCCATTTACGGTTCCCAGCACAACAAAAAATACAATTGGGATAAACCAATAGCCCACTTCCCATGTCTTTCCTCCGGAAAATGGTATGATAAATTCTGTTCCAACATCAGTATATTTCATAAGATAGAATACAAATACGCCTGTTACTACAATTTGCCCCAGCATCTTCTGCCATGCCCTAAGACCTAGGGATCGTTTCATAACAACTTTAATATAATCATCTAAAAATCCTACCAGACCAAAACCTAAAGTCACAAACAATACCGGAATGATTTCTTTATGGTCTTTAACATAAAATAAAGATGTAACTGTAAAAGCCAATACAATAATAACACCACCCATGGTCGGTGTTCCCGCTTTACTTAGATGAGACTCCGGCCCATCGTCCCGGACAAACTGTCCAAATTTCAATTTCTGTAAATACTTAATAATAAATGGACTCAACAAAACAGTGATGGCAAAAGATATTAAAATTGGCAACACTACATTTAAATTCAGATTCATATCAATGTTCTCCTATCTTACCTTGGTTTTTATTTCCTGATTCTTTACAAATGAAATCCGTAAATTATCACACTCAACTTATCTAGTATAATTCTTTTTTTTCATTTATTCAACCTTTTCTTCATATTCCATTGGAATTCCCAAATAAGGAAGAATGTTTTCAAAAACTTCCTGAGCAACCGGCGCTGCAATGGTTCCGCCATAATAAATACCGGTAGGTTCATCAATCAACACCAATACAGCAATCACCGGATCATCCGCCGGAGCCACCCCTATAAAGGAAGAAATGTATTTATTACTGCTTCTTGGAAGTTTTTCACTGGTAGCAGTCTTTCCTCCAATACGATATCCCTCCACAATTGCCTTACTTCCTCCACCTTCAGCAACAACCGATTCCAGCAATATCTTCATGGTATCTGAGGTTTCTTTACTAATAACACCTATTTCCAAAGGATATTCCAAAGTCTGTACAATTTCATTATTACTGTTGGTAATATACATTCCAAAATGCGGAGTAACCAGATTTCCTCCATTCACCATGGCACTTACTGCAACCATCAATTGAAGTGGAGTAATCTGAATAGACTGACCAAAAGACATGGTTGCCAGTTCCACCGGTCCTACGTTTTCTTTATTATGCATAATAGAATTTGCTTCTCCAGGCAAATCTACTCCTGTTTTTTCAAATAAACCTAATTTTTTATAGTTTTTATACATATTTTCTACACCAACTCTGGCACCCACATCCATAAAAACCGGATTGCAGGAATTCATAAATCCCTGTTTAAAAGACTCACTGCCATGTCCTGCCACTTTATGACACCTGATTTTTCTATCCTCTACAATACGAAAACCCGGACATTGAAACCCATCCTCCAATGTAACAACTCCTTCTTCTAAAGCAGCTGTAGCGGTTACTGTCTTAAACGTAGAACCTGGTTCATAAGTATCATTGATACACCAGTTTCTCCACATCTGATTTCTCAAATCATTTATTTCATCTGCCGAAAGTCCTTCGGTATCATATTCTT
Source organism: Lachnospiraceae bacterium (assembly GCA_045124495.1). GTDB lineage: Bacteria > Bacillota > Clostridia > Lachnospirales > Lachnospiraceae > RGIG1668. The sequence continues at coordinate 15,733 of JBGVLX010000119.1, read as the reverse complement.
CCGTTAATGTAAACGGTTCATTTAAATCAAATTCCGGCACATTTACCATGGCATAAATCTCTCCGTTCTTTGGATTCATGGCAATAACCGAAACCCTTTTTGCTTCTTTTTTTGTATATACTTTCTCTGCTGCCTGCTGGGCATATTTTTGAATATTCAAATCGATGGATATAGTTAAGTTCTTCCCCTCCACAGGTTCATCTATCGTTTCTTCCGCATTTTCAATTTCAATTCCTTTCGCATCCGTTAAAGTATTAATACTTCCATCCTTACCGGCTAAATAAGAATCATAAAATACTTCCAATCCAATAATTCCTTGATTATCAGCTCCTGTAAATCCGATAACCTTCGAAGCTAAATCACCATAGGGATAATATCTTTTATAATCTTCATCAATCATAACACCATCTAATTCATATTCCCTGATTCTATCCGCTATTTCTTTCTCTACGTTACTTTTAATTCGTTCCCTGGATGATACTTTTTCTACTTTTTTACGAATTTCAGCTTCATCCATCTCCAATTCTTTTGACAAAACATCAATCACCTTTTCTTTGTCTGTCACTTGTGCATAAATAACAGATATGGTACAGACCGGTTTATTTGATGCAATTACTTTTCCATTTCGGTCATATACAATGCCTCTTGGTGCCTTAATTGCCCTTTCTCTTTGATGAAGCTTTAATGCCTCATTCTGATAAAAATCAGATTGTAAAATGGTAATATATACCAGTCTTCCAATTAAAAAAATCAAAAAGAAAAAGAAAACCAGAAATACCAGCATCAGTTTGCGTTTCATAAATGTTTTGCTTTTAAACATAACTACCTCATAACAACCATTATTATATATTATTTTGGTTGTTATGAGGTTATGATTTTTATTGCTATTTAAACAATGTCTGCCACTTACTGACTTACAGAATCCTGCATATCAGTATTTTGTGCATTGCTATCTTGTGTATCGGAATCTTGTGCATTGCTATCTTGTGTATCGGTATTTTGTGCACCACTATCTGATGTAACAGAATTTGCCACATCATCATCGAAAAATCCACCCTCGTCTACTCCCTCTTCTGCTAATTCTTCATCTACTCCCGGCAAAGGTTCCTCTTCTGCATCCTGAGTCTGATATACATTCATATACGGAAGAATCTCATCTAATATACTTTTTGTAAGTATCAATGCATCATAAGATTTTCCTTGATTCGAAACATTTGGTTCATCCACAACAACATAAATTAAAAACTGCGGATTGTCTACCGGAACAAACCCAATAAACGAAACTAAATACCTTTCCTCTGCATAAGGTACCTTCTGGGCAGTTCCGGTTTTTCCACCAATTTCATATCCTTCTGTCTGTATTCTCCATCCGGTACCATCAGTTACCGTTAATTCCAAATAACTTCTCATCATTTCAGACGTACTTTCGGAAATGGTCTTCTTTACTAATACAGGAGTAATGTTTTTTACAACCTTTCCATTAGAATCCAAAATCTGCTTTACAATATGTGGTTCATAATAATTTCCACCATTTATGATAGAAGAATATGCGCATGCCATTTGAATCATGGAGCAATTCAAACTCTGTCCAAAAGAAGAAGTCGCAAGTTCTACCTCATTTAAATTTTCTGCCGTATAAACCAGCCCTGCTGTAACTGCTTCTCCCGGTAAATCAATGTTTGTTTTTTGCCCAAAACAAAAAACTGTCTGGTACTTTGCAAAAAGATCCCTTCCCATTTGATTTGCGACTGCCATTAATAAATCATTACAAGAATAGGCAATTCCATAATCCAAAGTCAATTCTCCATGGCCTTCTCGTTTTGCACACCGGATATTTTTTCCGGCTATCACTTCACCACCATCACAATAATAAGTTTCATTTCCTGTAAGAACCCCTTCCTCTAGGGCTGCCGACATAGTAACTGCTTTAAAAGTAGATCCCGGCTCATAAGTATCACTTACTGCAAAATTTCTCCACACCTTTGAATTTAGAATTTCTAATCTTTCTTCCTCTGTCATGGCCTCAATTTGAGCATCAAATGCAGTTTTTTCTTCTTCTGTCACTTCATTTACTTCTCCCGGCACTTTAGTATCAAGCACGGAATAAATGGCTTCGTTGGCATAAGGATCGTTTAAATTATATTTATTGGAATTTGCCATAACCAGTATCTCTCCGTTATTCGGATTCATAATCAGTACCGAGGTGTTTTTCGCACCCACTTCATGTTCAAATTCCGCTATTTTTTCTTCTACCATGCTTTCTAAATTCGCATCCAAGGTCAGTACAACCGTATTTCCATTCGTAGGTTCAATCACGGTACGTTCCAAAGTCAGATCAGAAGTAAGATAACCATAAGAACGTCCATCAATTCCATTTAATTCATCACTATAGTACTGTTCAACACCACCAAGTCCTACATTACCCCTGGTTGTAAATCCTAACACGTGACAAGCCAAAGACTCATAAGGATAATACCTTTCATACTCTTCTTCAAACCAGATTCCAACAACCTTTGCACCCTCTTTTGTAGTTAAAAACTCATTAAATGGCTCTATTTCTTCATAAGACAATTCTTTTAATGCAACTTTATATAAAGACTTTTCATCCTTCAGATAATTTTCTATCGTTTCCCTATCCAATGAAAAATAGGTCACCAATGCATTTATGGTTGCCTCTTTTTTTTCTTTATCTTTAATAATATTTTTCGGTTCCAAAATCAAATTATAGACTTTTGTTGAAGTAGCCAACACTGTATTCTTACAATCTACAATATCCCCTCTTTGATACGGCAGTGTAATACTGTCATATTTTTGCTGGCTTAAAACCTGCTTCTCATATTGTTCCCCTTTTCCTACACTATGCCTGGTCATATTTACAATTACAACCAGGAAACATAGCATGAATACTCCAATCACAATAACCAGCTTGTCCCTCATGCGGTTCATAAATTTCGTTATTTTTCGGACCTTTTTCTTCACTTTATCTCATCCTCTTTATTTTCCATCCTATTCCGGAATATCCCTATACTGTTTAACATAATCCGGATTCACACTATCATAATAAATTACCTGACCGTTCGTAGAATAAACCATTCCTAATTCCTCTGTGGCAATTTTTAAAATATCTGACAAACTGACAGATCCCATTACTCTTTCATAATTAATTCTGTTATCCTCTTTCATCTCTGTAAGACTTGCTTCTAAAAGAGCAATTTCTTTCTTTTGGGTTACAATCTGAGATTGTACTTTCAGATAATTAATACAGGCAGCAACCACCAATACAAGAGACACACTGAATACAGCTACATACTGAAAATTAAATTCTCTTGCTCTTTGCACATTTTTATTTATTCTCTGTTGTTCCTTTAGTTCCCTTTGCTCCTGAGGTCCTTGTGGTCTTTGTGGTGCAGCCACTTCTAACTTTCTGGCGGCACTTCCCACAACATAACCTTGTTGGTATTTTCTCTGCATTTTTTATAATCCTCCTTTTATTCCTTGATTCTTCTTTCAAATACCCGAAGTTTTGAACTCTTCGACCTTTTATTCTCTTCTAATTCCTCTTCACCTGGAAGTATTGGCTTTCTGGTAATTACTTCACCCTTGGAAACTTGTCCACACATACATACCGGAAACGTTTTAGGACACTTACAAGGATCCTTAGCATCTTTAAAAATATTCTTCACAATTCTGTCTTCTAGTGAATGGAAAGTAATTACTGCAATTCTTCCTTTATCATCCAGTAAATCAATCATCTCATTTAAAGTATCTTTTAAGACTTCCAGTTCTTTATTACATTCAATGCGAATAGCCTGAAAGGTTCTCTTTGACGGGTGTCCGCCTGTAGCCCTTACTTTCATAGGTATGGCGGCCTTGATAATTTCATTTAACTGAAATGTAGTTTCAATTTCCTGCTTTTCTCTTGCCAATACTATGTGTTTCGCAATATTTTTCGCAAACCCATCCTCTCCGTAATCCCGGATAATATGAAACAATTCCTGTTCCGAATAATGATTTACGATTTCCTTCGCCGTCAGGGTCTGTCTTTGATCCATCCTCATATCCAAAGGTGCATCTTCCCGGTAAGTAAAACCTCTTTCGGCTTCATCCAGCTGGTAAGAGGAAACTCCTAAGTCCAATAAAATTCCATTTACTTTCGTAATTCCAAGGTCTTTTAATACCTTTTTCATATCCTTATAGTTACTTCTGACAATGGTAACTTTATCTTTTAATGGTTCCAGTCGTTTCGTTGCTGCTGCAATGGCATCTGCATCCTGGTCAATTCCAATTAACCGGCCTTTGTCACTTAATCTCTTGGCAATCTCATATGAATGTCCTGCGCCTCCAAGTGTTCCATCCACATAAATTCCATCCGGCTGAATCATTAAATTTTCGATTACCTCATTCAATAACACTGATTTATGTGAAAACTCCACTTCATCGCCTCCTAGATTCCTAAATCCTGCATCTGCTCTGCAATCTCATCCATATCAAAAGATTCATCGTTATTATATGCATCCCATCTTTCTTTACTCCAGATTTCCACACGGTTCGATGCTCCGATGGTAACTACATCCTTCTCCAAACCTGCGAATTCTCTATGTACGGGAGTAATTAAGATTCTTCCCTGCTTGTCCAATTCGCATTCACAAGCTCCGCTTGAAAAGAAACGGACAAACTTTCTGGCATTTTTATTCGCCAGTGACAGCTGCTTTAATTTTTCTTCAAACTTATCCCATTCTTCCTTAGGATAAACAAACAAACAGTCATCCAGCCCTTTCGTAATAATAAACTTATCTCCTAATTCCTCTCTTAACTTGGAAGGTACAATCAGTCTGCCTTTTGTGTCTATCGTATGATTATATTCACCTGTAAACAAACTGCTCACCCTCCTCTCTAGCAAATAAGTCACCACAAAATGGTTGAGAGTCTACCACTTCACTCCACTTTACTCCACTTTGCTCCATTTACAACCCATTTTATACTAAATCGCTCATTTTTGCAACCAAAAATCGTTTCCTTAATTAGCCATTTTTTTAATAATTCAGCGAATTATTTAACAAAATTTTTGTTCTTTTTTTTGCCATAAATCAAAAAAAAGAACCATATTTCATGGTTCTTTTTCACTTTCTTTTAGCAAATAACAAAATACAGTTCATCTTTTGTATTTTTATTCCATATCTTGTGTTGTGCATATTTACTATACATATTTATTTTCTATATTACTTTTTCGTATAATTTACCAATTTCCTCATAGTCAAAAGTTACCGGATGATTGGCAATACTTGCCCCAGATACCTTAAAACAATTTTCTGTCATCCATGGAATGTCTTCTCTGGTAATCCCTTGGGAAGACAAATTAATAAGAAGATTTAGTTTTTCAAGAAGTCTTCTAATAGAATCTCCACAATCCACTACTGAAGCACCCCCTAATAACCTAGATATTCTGGAATATTTCTCTTTATTTCCCATACAACTGGCATCCGTAATAACAGGGGTCAGTGCTGCCAAACCTCTTCCATGAACAATATTCCTAAGCCCACTAGCAGGATGCTCCATACCATGTGGCAATGCAACTCCAGCAGTATGAATTACCATTCCACCTATTGTACTTGACCATGTAACCGCATCCCATGCTTTTCCATCTTGCGAGCCATCATATATCTTTACTAGATTTTCACTAATCAAACGGATCGCCTCCACACACATATAATCCGAAAGTGGCTGTGAAATTCTGGATACATAGGCCTCCATAGCATGACAAAGGGCATCAAATCCAACAGATGCTAATATTTCCTTCGGCATCGTCTGCATCAACTCAGAATCAATAATAGATGCTTTTGCTACGATAGCGTTGCTACGAAGAGATTTCTTATCCCCATTTTCCGGATTGGTCAAAACTGCAAATCCATTTCCTTCACTTCCCGTACCACAAGTAGTAGGAATTAATATCAACGGAAGAGATTCGGTACCCATTATCTTATTAAATATATAGTCGTTGATATCCCCTGTATTACTACACATAAATGCTATAGCCTTGGCACAATCCATAATACTTCCACCACCAAGGCCAATAATTACATCGCAACCCTGACTTTGAACAAATTCAACACCTTCCATAGCTGTAACAGTTAAAGGATTCTGACTCACCTTATCATAAACCGCATGCTCTACACCAGCCTTCTTTAAAGAAAAGATAACTTTATCCAACACCCCTGACTTTTTTGTACTACTCTTTCCGGTGACAATGAGTGCTTTTTTTCCATAATCTGCAGCTATGTTTCCAACCTCCGAAACTCTTCCCCTTCCAAATACAAGATTAACGGGAAGATTATAATTAAATTTCATTATACAACCTCCTTCCATAGATTATTCTACTTTGCTAACGTCATAACCGACTTCTTAATAATTTCATATGCCTTGTCACAATCTTCTTTTGTAATAATAAGTGGTGGAACCATACGAATTACTTTTTCTCCGATAGCAGTTAAAAGAAGTTTTCTATGTAAACATTCATGCTTCACATCAATACTGTTAACAGTTTCATCAAATTCCACACCTACTAAAAGTCCCTGATGACGTACATCTTTTACATGAGGAAGAGTCTTTAATTTTTCGCTGAAATAATCTCCCATCTCTTTCGCATTCTGAGCACAATTTCTATCTAAAAGTTCATTTACCTCAGCAAGAGCTGCAGCGCAACATACCGGATGACCACCGAATGTGGTTCCATGAGAACCTGGTGTAAAAGCCTTGGCTACTTCTTCTCTCGCACAGATCGCACCAATCGGCATGCCACCACCAAGTGCCTTTGCCATGGAAACGATATCCGGTTTAATACCATAATTCATATAACTCATAATCGCACCCGTTCTACACCATCCCGTCTGAACCTCATCTAAAAGCAAAAGCAGTCCCTTTTCGTCACAAAGTTTTCTAAGTCCTACCAAAAACTCTTTCGTTGCCGGATGAACTCCTCCTTCTCCCTGTACCGGTTCAACCATAATGGCAATGGTATTTTCATTTACAGCTGCCTTAAATGAATCCAAATTATTATATTCCGCATAGGTAAATCCCGGTGTCATATCACCAAATCCAATCTGGCAGGAATTGTGTGGCTGTCCGGTAGCGCTCATAGCACCAAAAGTTCTTCCATGAAATGACATCTTTGCAGTTACAATATTATATTTATTTGGGCCATATTTTTCTACACCGTATTTTCTTGCCATTTTTATCATTGCCTCATTGGCCTCAGCTCCTGAGTTCTGATAAAAAATTTTATCCATTCCAATGGTGGTGCAGACTTTCTCGGCAAGCAAGGCCTGTGGAATAGTATACGGATAATTAAAGGTCTGCATCAGTTCTTCACATTGTTCTTTTATTGCTGCAACAATCTTTTCATTACAGTTACCTGCATTATTTACAGCAATTCCGGCATAAAAATCAAGGTATGCCGTTCCGTCTGTGCTATAGATATACTGATCCTTAGCAGTTTCTGCCACAAAATCATATCTTTCATAGGTTTCAATCATATATTTTTTTGCCAAATCTTTTATTTCCTGTTCTGTGAGTCCTGTATCCTTTAATTTCATAATCTTATTCCTCCGTATCAATCAAATTTCTAATTTTCAGATATTCCTTTAACAGCTTCACACAATTCTCAATTCCAATTTTCTCACTGTTTAAGGTAATATCATAGTTTATCGGATTAGTCCAATAGTTTCCATGGGTATAATACTTATAATAATCTGCCCTATATTGATCAGTCTGCTTAATAGTAGCTTCCGCTACTTCTTTACTCACATGCATGTGCTCCATGGTTCGTTTCAAGCAAAAATCCCTTGGAGCTTCTACATATACACTGATGACATTTTCCCTACCACGCAGGATATAATCTGCACATTTACCGACAATCACACAAGATTCCGTGTCTGCAAGATTTTCGATAATTTGTCTTTGATATTCAAACAATGTATCATCTGAAACAAATTTTTCATTTCTTGATATGTAATGTCTGGAACGTGGAAGTCCCCGTAAGAAACTGGAAAACCCGGCATTCGTACGTATTTTCTCGTTTACTTCGTTAAATAAATTTTCATCCAGTCCACTCAACTGGGACGCCAGTGTAAGAATTCTGTTTTCATAACAATGGATTCCCAGTTCTTGGGCAAGTTTTGATGCAATTTCCTTACCTCCGGAACCAAATCCTCTCGCAAATGTTACTACGTAATTACCCATTCTATCCCTCCTCTATCTTTCCATGAAACGACTTAAGAATTCTTTTGTTCTTGGATTTGTAGGATTGGTAAAGAATTGTTCCGGTGGAAGATCCTCTATCACATATCCTTTATCCATAAATAATATCCTACTTGATACATCCCTGGCAAAGTCCATCTCATGAGTTACAATCAACATGGTAAGTCCGGACTGTGCAAGTTTTTTCATTACATTTAACACTTCCCCTACCATTTCCGGATCAAGGGCACTGGTGGGTTCATCAAATAAAATAACTTCCGGATTCATACAAAGACCTCTGGCTATAGCCACTCTCTGCTTTTGTCCGCCAGAAAGTTGTGAAGGATACGCGTTTATATATTGTGCCATTCCAACTGCTTTCAGATTGGTAATTGCCCTATCAAATGCTTCCGCTTTTGCTATATGAAGCACCTTTCTGGTTCCTTCCATACAATTTTTTAACACCGTCATATTGTTAAACAAATTAAAAGACTGAAATACCATACCTACTCTAGAACGATACTCATTTACTTCCCTTTGCACATCCCTAATTTCTTTTCCATGAAACAAAATCTTTCCACTGGTCTGTTTCTCAAGTTTATTCACACAACGAAGAAGGGTGGATTTTCCGGAACCGGAGGAACCCAAAATACAAATTACCTCCCCTTTTTTTACAGAAAAATCAATCTTCCTTAAAACCTGATGTTCTCCAAAGGTTTTACTTAAATCCTTGATTTCAATTACGTTTTCTTCCATCCTAAATCCCCTCCTTACTGTGTATCTTCCATATACTCAATTGCCAATGCATAATCCTTCTTTCCATTTGCCTTCTTTTCAATGAAAAGAAAAATACGATTAAACACATAACACATTACAAAATAAATAATTGCAATTACCAGATATGATTCATAATATTTATAGTAGGTTCCACCTGCAGTCTTAGCCATCATAAACAACTCATGAACTCCAATCACATTAAGAACTGATGTCATTTTTAAATTTGTCAGGAACAGATTTGACATCTCAGGAATGATATTCTTAATTGCCTGTGGCAAAATAATGTGAAACATTGCCGACATAGGAGACATTCCTAAAGCCAATGCACCTTCCTTTTGTCCCAAATCAATCGAATTAATACCTGCTCTTACTGTTTCTGACATATAAGCGCCTGTATTCAGCACTGTAACAAGAATACCTGCTGCCATAGGTTCAATCTGGGAACCTGCTTGCCTTAGTCCGTAAAAAACTACCATAGCCTGCACAATCATAGGAGTATCCCTAAAAATTTCCACATAAACCTTAGCTAAAAACTTTAAGGTTTTTACAAAAACAACTTTAAATATATTGTCACCTTTTTGAATTTTAATATCTTCAATAATGCCTAAAACATATCCTAAAATAAATCCTATTATAGTTCCAATTACTGCTACATAGAGTGTAAGTTTTGTTCCCTCTATGAACAAATTAGAATATTTATCTGCCAAAAAAGTCATCCATTCAAATGTGTTCGTAGGAGTAGAAGCATTTAAAACAATATTTGCTAACATATTGACCTCCATTCTGAGAACGTTTCTTTTCAATAATGATATGTACAGTAAGATCATATTTGCGACGTTCTCAGCACAAACTATCTTTATTTTCATTAGTCAAGGGCCACTGATTCGTAATCATTAATTTGCGCCCTCGACTTAATTAAAACTTTACACTAATTTCTCTCTTAACTAACATTCATTTTAGTTAGCTGCCGGCTGTAATTTCATTGCTTCTTCCATCATTTCATCCATTTTTTCCTTGTCATCCCATCCCAGATTATCCATAGCTTTCTGAATCTTATCTCTAAGTTCAGTATCATCTTTTCTTGTAGCAATACATACATTAGTCATCTCTTCATCACCTATAAATCCATCTTCCTCATCCAGTACAATTACTACCAGGTCATCATTGGTCATAGCCGCAGATTCTGCTGTAGGGACATCAATTACTGCAATATCAGCCACCCCATTCGTTACAGCCATAAAACACTCTGCTGTAGTTGCATAATTTGAACCAAGTTGCGCATCCGGAATTTGGTCTAAAATGTTAACCCAACCAGTGCCAAGCTGTGTAGTAGTCACTACGTTCTTTCCTTCTAACTGTGATAACCCTGTGATATTTTCAAGGTCACTGCCTTTCTTTACTGTAATACAGTTATTCCTGTAATAATACGGTTCTGTGAATGCATACGCCTGCTCACGTTCTGCTGTTTTTCCCATTCCGGCAATGATACAATCATATTCCCCCGCATCCATTGCCATGCCGATAGAATCCCATTCTACCTTATGTATTTCTAGTTCCATTCCTAACTCATCCGCGATTTTCTTTGCCATCATTACATCATAACCATAAGCATAATAATCACTTCCGTATATCTTTACTGCCTTATCACCATTAGCAACTTCTTCTGTTTCCTGAGTCCAGTTAAATGGTGCATAAGCACATTCCATTCCAACCCTTAATACATTATCATCTTTCTTACTTTCAGACTTCCCACATCCTGTAAGCATCCCTAATACCAAAACTCCAGTCATAACAAATCCTAACAATCTTTTCTTTAACATAAAAATCATCCTCCTTATACAAGTACCACTTTCTTACCTTAGTCTGTTTTCTAAAACATCATTTTCCAAAGAAAAAAGGCGCTTTCTTAAAAAGAAAACGCCTTCGTTTACATTGTACTTATATTCATTTTTACTTTGTTGCAACAAGTATGAATAGAGTATAACTCCTGTGCATTATATTGTCAATAGTTTTTTTTATTTTTTGAATTAAAGCTATTTTTTATTTTGTATTTTGTATTTTTGTGCGTTATGTTGCACAAAAAGATGGATTTCCATCATTTTCAATCTATATGTAAGAAAATACACTTACAAGTTGTAACAAAGTTTCGCCAGCATTAATGTATCTATGCTCTTCATCAGAATCAAACCGAATCGCATCCCCCTTTTTCACACAACAGGATTCTTCTTCCCGTTTTAAAAGCAAGGTTCCTTCATTTACCAACACATATTCTTTCGTGTTTTCCCCATGAGAACCACTAACATATTCTGCCCGCGGTTCTACTTCAATCACATATATTTCAAAATCTCGATTTTTTTCATATGGAAAATAAGTAAAAACTCTATACTTTCCCTCTTCAACTTTAGTAGGAATCAGATGCTCTTTGTTTACCAGATAGATTTCTTCCCCTGGATTTTTTATTAAGTCATTCAGTTCCACCCTTAGCCCACTTACAATCTTACCTATCGTACCAATGGTTGGATTCGCTTCCCCCCGCTCAATCTGCCCTAAAATACTTTTGCTTACCCCCGTCTGCTCTGCTACCTGATCCAGACTCATACCTCGTCCTAATCTTATCTTCTTCAAATTTAATGAAATATTATTGTTTAAGTAATCCACACTATCACACTCCAAAGTTTCTAATCATTTATAAAGAAAGGAATGTCCAAACAACAGACACTCCCTTTCCTTTAGCCACCAGGCTGAATTCTTTTCTTTTTTCTTCCATAAATAATAAATACAACAGATACTACAACCATGATTGCTGCAAGCAACTGTGAAACCGGAATCGCTACGCCACTTATCGTTGCTAAAATCAACTGATCTTGTCTTAAACCTTCAATCCAGAATCTGCCGATACCATACCCAAGAAAATAAATCGCTGTAATTTCACCATGAAATTTCTTATGTTTCCGGTAAAAGAAGATGATGATTAATAAGCCAAGATTCCATAAGCTTTCATATAAAAACGTTGGATGCACCTGTATATATGGAATTCCATCAAAATACACCAAATGAGACAGAAGCTCCTCATTTACTACCTGGGCATCCTGAACAGGAATTGCCATAGCAAATAAGGAATCCGTGTATCCGCCATAAGCTTCCCGGTTAAAGAAATTGCCCCATCTACCAAGAATCTGTCCTATTAACAACCCCATAGCGCAAGTATCTGACATAAGAAATATGTTCTGCTTCCGTTTTTTAGCAAATACAACCAAAGTAATAACACAGGCAATAATTCCACCATAAATAGCGAGCCCACCTGCTCTAATATTAAAGATTTCCCAAAGATTATCTTTGTATTTATCAAAGGCAAAGATTACATAATACATTCTTGCTCCTATAATGGCCGGTATTACCATATAAGTGACATAATCCGTATATAAATCCGGATCCTGCTTTGTTCTTTTCGCCTCATAATATGCACTTAGATAGCCTAACAAAAATCCGAGAGAAATTATCAGCCCATATAGTTTTAGCTCTATTCCAAAGATAGTAAAACCGTCCGGTACATTTTCAAATAACCACCCTAAATTCGGAAATCGAATATCCATAATAAAGGTCATCCTTTCTCTTCTTTCACTTCAGACACCCATATGATTTATACATTAAACTTAAACAGAATGACATCTCCGTCCTGTACTACATACTCTTTTCCTTCGGAACGAACCAAACCTTTTTCTTTTGCAGCCGCCATGCTTCCATTTTCAATCAAATGTTCATAACTTACTACTTCTGCACGAATGAAGCCTCTTTCAAAATCAGAGTGAATTTTTCCTGCTGCTCCCGGTGCTTTCGTACCTTTTGTAATGGTCCATGCCTTTGTCTCTGTTTCTCCTGCAGTAAGATAACTGATAAGACCAAGCAAAGAATAACTTGCCTTGATTAACTTTTCTAATCCGGATTCTGCAAGTCCTAATTCTTCTAAAAACATCTTCTTTTCTTCATCATCTAATTCCGAAATTTCCTGCTCAATTTGGGCACAAACCACAAATACTTCACAGTCAAATTCCTTGGCATATGTTCTTACCTGTTCCACATAATCGTTGTCTTTTCCATCATCTGCCAAATCATCTTCTACTACGTTAGCTGCAAAAATAACCGGCTTGTATGTTAATAAATTATAGGATTTTAACCATTCTAATTCATCTTCATCATCCGTTGTGAACGTCTTTGCTAACTTACCATCTTCTAAATGTGCTTTTACTTTATTTAATAATTCCACTTCTTTTGCAAGAGTCTTATCATTTTTTGCACCCTTTACTGCTTTGGCAATTCTACGGTCTAGCACTTCGATATCAGAAAAAATCAATTCAAAGTTAATAGTTTCAATATCTCTTAACGGATTTACACTACCATCTACGTGGATGATATTAGTATCTTCAAAACAACGTACCACATGCACAATGGCATCTACTTCCCTGATATTAGAAAGGAACTGATTTCCAAGACCTTCACCTTTGGATGCTCCCTTTACCAAACCTGCAATATCCACAAATTCAATTACTGCAGGAACTGTCTTTTGGGAATGATACATTTCAGTAAGCTTGTCTAGTCTTTCATCCGGTACCATAACCACACCTACATTAGGGTCAATGGTACAGAAAGGATAGTTCGCAGATTCTGCTCCCGCCTTTGTTAATGAATTAAATAATGTACTTTTTCCAACATTTGGTAATCCAACAATTCCAAGTTTCATTTTTTCTATTTCCTCCTTAAAAACCTTTGATTTTACGGGTTTTTTCGTAATTTCGGTATTTATTTAATTTCTTTGTGCTCTTGCTTTGTATACACACAAAACCTCAATATTAACTATACCATAAAGAAAACCAAAAGTAAATTCTTATATTTCAACATCTTCAGCTTCATATACAACATCAGTATTTGAATGGCAATTCTAGTGTTTATTCAATTGTTTCATAAAGATTTAATCCCATTTCTTCCCATTTCACACCGTAAGGTGCTCCGCCAAAAGTCTCTTTATTTCCCAATTTATCAATCCTTTAATTGTTGCTCTATCTCCTCTATGGTAGGCAACGAACTCTTGAAATCTGCAGGATACACCTTAGACAATTCATATTCAGATATTCCAATAGGTTCACCAGACGATTCTACCGCATACTGTGCCAAAACCTCATCTTTCTCTTTGCAGATAAGAAGACCGATTGTTGGATTATCTGCTTCTGTTTTAAGAATGTGATTTACAGCCACAACATAAGTACCTAATTGACCTATATCAGAAGGTTTGAATTTTTCTGTTTTAACCTCTATTACCACATAACAATGCAAACGAATATTGTAAAACAGTAGATCTATGAATTGCTCTGTTTTTCCTACCTCAAGCCTGTACTCACGCCCTACAAATGCAAAACCGCTCCCAAGTTCCATTAAAAATTTCACTATGTTATTTGTTAATGCATCCTTTAATTCCTTCTCATTATATCCTTCCGTCATAGTAAGGAAATCAAAGTTATACGGATCCTTCGTTAATTCATTTGCTAAATCTCCCTGCGCTTCCGGTAATTGCATTATGAAGTTAGTGATAGCTTTTCCTTGTCTCTCATACAAATTTGTATCAAGCCAATTTAAAAGCACTGCTCGTGACCAGTTATTTTCTATCGTTTTCCTTACATAAAAAATAGCTTTGTCCACATCTCCTTTACACTTATCAATAATATATCTGTGATGTCCCCATGGAACCCTGCATAATTCGTCCACAAGTTGTGGACTGATTTCAGTTTCAATTTCATCCACAGTTTGTGGACTAATTTGGCTATATAGTTGATAGAAATATGTCATATACTTTAAATTAGTTGGCGAAAAGCTTTTCTGTTCAGGCATTGCTGAAGCCAAATCTTTACTTAGGTTATTATAAAATTTGCTTCCCCATCTGCTTTCCGCATGCATTTCTACCATATCTTTTCCCAAAGACCAGTAGAATCTTAGCATTTCCTGATTCACTCTGGTTGCCGCCTTAATCTGCATATTTTTAAATCTTTTACCAACATTCTGTATCCATTGTGCATATTCTTCATCTATTTTGATTAACTGGCTCATATTTAGCCTCCATTCTGACAAAATAGCCGAAAATTCTTTAAATATAATTCAATCTCCCTCAATTATACCAAGCCGAGGATAATCTCTCAATCACTTTTTCTAAAAATTCTTTAGCGAAAATTCCTTAGCCTTCTGTTCCGCAATCTCATGCAAATTTGTATTATACAACTTATAAAGATCTGTATCCTTACTAATCTGATTATCAAAAGGAATTACCACGGAACCACACTTAATAAGTCCTATACCGGAAGAAATGTTGGTTACAAAACGTAGCTGTGTTTCTGATACACCAATCACCTCAATCAAATTACCGTCCAAATCATAAAAACGAATTACTTTTTGTCCCCAACTATGCATCATAAGTCTGTTAACATATTGGATTGAAGGATATAGATTTTCCAGTTTTTCAATAAACGCTTCTATATCCTTTTCTTCAAAATACAGTTCGCAAGAATTATTTTCTGGAATACCATTTTAATCCTCTTTGCTTTGCATCACCAACAACTCTCCCTTTTCGAAGGAAATATGAGCTTCTTCATTGATAATCTCATTACTAATCCCCCTTACCATTCCCTTTCGCAAGATAAACTCCGTCACTTCATATTTCACTCCTCTTAATGTCAGTCCC
>JBGVLX010000118.1:0-28807 GCA_045124495.1 Lachnospiraceae bacterium | reverse complement strand
GGAAACGATGTTAACCCTATCCCCGAATTATATGAATTAGCCTTAGAAAATACAAATTTTTCTTATAACGATTCCGTAGGCGGTTTCACGGCTCTTTGGGGAGGTACCTGGACCATTGGTGCTCTTGTTTCCCATACCTCAGGCATTCCCTTAAAGACGCCTCTTAACATAGATGGAAACAGTTATGGTCAGGATACTTTCCTGCCTGGTATTACTTCACTTTCAAATGTACTACACGAAAACGGGTACTATCAGGCACTAATGGTTGGCTCTGATGCTAATTTCGGTGGACGTAAACAATATTATCAACAACACGAAACTGATAAAATATATGACCTTTATACTGCTCGAGCCGATGGTATCGTTCCAGAGGACTATTACGTATGGTGGGGAATGGAAGATTCCTATCTCTTTGAATATGCCAAACAAGAACTCACAAAAATTTCTAAGCAGGAACAACCCTTTGCTTTTACCATGCTCACTGTAGATACACATCATATAGGTGGTTATGTCTGTGACTACTGTGGTAACGAATATCCGGAGCAATATGAAAATGTGCTTGCCTGCTCAAGCAAACAGGTTGCTGAATTTGTAAGCTGGATACAACAGCAGGATTTTTATGACAATACTACAATTATCATCTGCGGAGATCACCCTACCATGGACCATGACTATATCACAAGAAATATTCCTGAAGACTATGAACGTAAAGTATACAATTGCTTTATTAACTCTTTGGTGAGTACTGATAATACAAAGAACCGGGAATTCTCTTCTTTAGATATGTTTCCGTCTACACTAGCAGCAATAGGTTGTACCATAGAAGGAGACCGTTTAGGACTGGGAACAAACCTGTTCTCTTCTACCCCAACCCTCTGCGAGGAACTTGGTACCGATGAATTTAGCAAAGAACTTGCAAAAAATTCCGACTACTACACCAAGAACTTTTTCTTTGAATAAAATAAACAAAGAGGATGAGTACACCAAACCCATCCTCTTTGTTTTTCTTCAGCTTTATATTTCATTAAATATTTTCTTCTTTTTCAATTAACCAAAATATCTCTTAAGAAGTCCTTCGAAAGCCTTACCGTGTCTAGCTTCATCCTTAGCCATTTCATGTACAGTATCATGGATCGCATCAAGATCTGCAGCCTTAGCACGTTTTGCAAGATCGAACTTTCCTGCTGTTGCTCCGTTTTCTGCTTCTACTCTTAATTCCAGATTCTTCTTTGTGCTGTTGGTTACTACTTCTCCTAATAATTCAGCAAATTTCGCTGCATGTTCTGCTTCTTCATATGCTGCTTTTTCATAGTATAAACCGATTTCCGGATATCCTTCTCTATGTGCAACCCTAGCCATAGCTAAGTACATACCAACTTCCATGCATTCTCCATTGAAGTTTGCTCTTAAATCTTCCAAAATATCTTGGCTGACACCGGCTGCTACTCCTACTTCATGTTCGCAAGCCCAAAACATTTCTCCAGACTGCTCTGTGAATTTAGAAGCTGGTGCTTTACATTGTGGACAAGCTTCTGGTGCCTCGTCTCCTTCGTGTACATATCCGCATACCTGACATACATATTTACTCATAACGCATTCTCCTTTTCATTCTCTTATTTCTTTTGCTTTTGTTTTTATTAGTAATTGTTACTGATTAAATATTATCATTAACATCTCCTTCTGTCAAGGAATTTTTGTATTTTTTTGATAATCATTCTTATTTATTTTTTATAAACCCATAAATAACAGGCTTTTTTCTATTTATGATAAAATAATTATTAATAGAAATAATTCTTAATAAGTAATCTTGCATCATCCTCTGTTGCAGTTCACAGTTGAACAGTAACAGTTTTTTTTGCAGAATGGTTTCTGCATACAAATACGCTTCGCAAAGCTTAAAACCAACTTCTGAATCATGCTATTACGTAATCTGGCAGCAAGTGACAGGTTACTGAGTGAACAGTAACCATCCTCTTTCTAAGATTTAGGCAATGAATTATTTCAGTTGAATTATTTCTTTCTCAATGCTATCATGAAATACAAGACAAAAGTTTGAAAACTATGCGTCCATACTATATTATATGAAAGGCCGGATACGATTTATGACACTACAGCAGTTAAAATATGTAGTAATGGTAGCGAAAAAAGGAACCATCAGCGAGGCTGCCCAGTCCTTGTTTATTTCACAGCCAAGCCTCACCAATGCCATAAAAGAATTAGAAAAAGAATTACAAATCACGATTTTTAATCGGACCAACAAAGGCATTTATATCTCAAAAGAAGGGGAAGAATTTCTAGGGTATGCCAGGCAGGTACTCGAACAGACCAATTTATTAGAGGAACGATATTTAAAATCCACTCCTGTAAAACGGAATTTCTGCGTTTCTACCCAGCATTATTCCTTCGCCATCAATGCTTTTGTTGACTTTATTCAGGAATATGGAAGAGAGGAATATGATTTTAGCCTCCGGGAAACCGCGACCCACGAAATCATTGAAGATGTCACCAGGCTAAAAAGCGAAATCGGTATTTTATATCTGAATGATTTCAATGAAACCATTTTAATGAAATTAATTCGGGAAAATAACTTAAAATTTGAAGAACTATTTCAAGCAAAACCTCATATTTTTATAAGTTCCCATAATCCATTGGCGAAAAAAAACAAAGTAACCCTAGAGGATTTAGAACCCTACCCTTATCTATCCTTTGAACAGGGAGAATATAATTCCTTCTATTTTTCAGAGGAAATTCTAAGCACCTTAGAACGTAAGAAAAATATCCGTGTTCGTGACCGTGCGACACTTTTTAATTTATTAATCGGACTAAATGGCTATACCATATCCAGTGGAATCATCAGCAAGGAATTAAATGGACAGGATATTATTGCCATTCCATTGGATGCAGATGAAACCATTCGAATTGGAATTCTGACCCATAAAAAACTACAGCCAAGTATGCTTGGTGAAGCTTATATCCGCTCTTTGAAAAAACATATTGACAGTATTTCATGATACCAGGGTCAAAAGGTATTTTAACCACCTGATACCTACGAATTGCTCCGCACTTTGTGCTTTCGCAATTCTAAAAAACTCTAAATTCGCCCTATTCGGTCTACTTTTTCATATTTTGCAATTTCTCAGGGCGTGTTTTTTCATGCGAGCATAAAAAAAGAAGCCGGAAATTCAGGATTTTCAATGATTTCCTACATTTCCGGCTCCTTTTTAATCTATACAAATATATATGAAATCCCTATTCATCGCTGCAGCGAACCTTTCTTACTCCCGTTGAAAAAAGTCTCCTATCTCTATCACTACATTCTGGTATCCTTTCGCGATTATAGTATCTTCGATAAAAATTCTCTTAACCTTGCATTTTTCGGATTTCCGAAGACTTCCTCTGGCGTTCCATCTTCTGCAATTTTCCCTTTATCAATAAAAATAATTCTAGAGGCTACTTCTTTCGCAAACCCCATTTCATGAGTCACACAAACCATGGTAATTCCACTTTTTGCAAGTTCCTTCATAACATCCAGAACTTCCCCTACCATTTCCGGATCCAATGCAGAGGTCGGCTCATCAAACAAAATGACTTCCGGATTCATTGCCAAAGCCCTGCAAATGGCAACTCTTTGCTTTTGCCCGCCAGACAACCGGTTCGGATACTCCAATGCCTTGCTTTTAAGTCCAACTCTCTCAAGCAATTCTATTGCCTTTTGTTTTGCTTCTTCCTTGTCCTGCTTCAATAACTTAACTGGTGCAATAGTTAAATTCTCAAGAATGCTTAGGTGTGGAAATAGATTAAAATGCTGAAATACCATCATCATCTTTAACCTTTGCTTGTCAATATCCGTTTTTTTATCTGTAAGTTCTACATCATCCAGGAAAATCTTTCCTCCGTCCGGCACTTCCAGACGATTTAAGCAGCGTAAAAAAGTAGATTTTCCACAACCGGACGGACCCAGTAATACTACCACTTCACCCTTATGAATATCAGTGGTAATCCCGTCTAACACCACATTATCCCCAAAAGATTTCCTAAGATTTTCAACTCGAATCATAGCTTCATTCATAATTTAAACCAAGTCTCATTCAAAAATCTGTATTTTTCATTAAAACAAAAATACAGATATTTTTTGAAACGCAAATCCAAAACCTAAAAGATTTGTATTTACGTACTATCCTTTCCTTATTTTTCATTATAGGTAATTGTAAAACTATACTATTCTATATGAAAGTGATATAAAAGAACCAAAACAACGCAGGCACGCTTTCGCTGCGTTCGGCTCGTAGCGGTACTAAATTCGCGACAAGTCGCTTATTAAGTACCGACGGCCGAACAAGCACCTGCTTATGTATTTGTTTCTTTTATATCACTCAATCTATGTTTTCGATAGTTTTGCAATTACCTATTGGACTTTTTCAATCGTTGTTCCATCCTGCTTACCAAAGTACTTAATAGCATTACCAAAATCAAATATATCACCGCTACCGCAATCAAAGGAAGAAAGGCTTCATAAGTACGGCTTCTGATATAATCCCCTCCTCTGGTTAAGTCCACGATACCAATATAGCCGGAAATGGACGTTTCTTTTAAAAGAACGATAAATTCATTGCCCAGTGCCGGTAATATGTTACGAAATGCTTGTGGCAATATAAAATACCACATCGTCTTTGCATAACTAAATCCTAAACTTCTTCCTGCCTCAAACTGCCCTTCATCAATGGACATAATTCCGGAACGGACAATTTCCGCAACATAAGCCGAAGAGTTCAAACCAAATGCAACCACTGCCACCACAATTTTATTAATGTCCACAGAGGCAAAAATAATATAGTAAATAATTAATAGTTGAAGCATAGCCGGAGTTCCCCGGATAATGGTAAGATACAATTTAAAAATCCAGTTTATAAACTTCCCTTTTCCCGTTTTATCGCAGGTACTTCTTATCATTGCAATAAAAAATCCTAAAACAATACCAATGATGACAGAAAAGAAACTAATCAGCAAGGTAGTTCCAAGGCCATTTACAATGTATTTCCAGCGGTTATCTTTAACAAAATTATGGTATAATCGGTCTTTTAGACCGGCTTTTTGTGCCTCATTTCCAATCCGGACAATGATTACCTGGGTAGCATTGGTATAAGAGTCCGTAAAATCAATGCTTTTCAGACGGTCCGCTGTTACCGTCATACCTGCAATTCCAACATCTGCCTTTCCTGACTGAACCGCATTGATAATGGAATCAAATTCAATATTTTCAATCTTTAATTCCATTCCTAAAATATCGCAGATAGCCCTTGCCATATCCACATCAAATCCCACAATTTCGCCATTTTCCATATATTCGTATGGCTCAAAAGCCGCATTGGTGGCCATCACTAAAGTTCCATTTTCCCTGGTAACAGAACTAGGAGAAACGTAAGGATACTGCCCCTTGGTACTGTCTCCAATGTAGTTCATCTGAATTTGCTCCAAGGTTCCGTTTTCTTTTAAAGTCCCAATAGCAGCATTGATTTTCTCTTTTAATGCTCCATTTTCCTTGGAAATACAGATAGCATAATCTTCATTTACAAACTCTTCTTCCAAAATAGATAAATCCTGATTCAACTCTACGAATGCCTCTGCCGGAAGATTATCCAGTATAATACAATCAATTTTTCCAAGTTTTAAGGCAGAAACTGCATCCGCTGCCTTGGTAAAACGCTCAATTTTACTTCCCTGTTCCTCATAATCGGAAGCGTAAATATCTCCGGTGGTTCCAAGTTGAACACCAATGGTAACATTTTTTAAGTCCTCCACACAGGTAACCTTAGAAGCCTCTAATACATTCTCTTTACCACAAGCCGTAAAAGAAAATAGGAGAAGAAAGCCTAATATCACCAGTAAACATCGCTTTTTATTTGCCATAATCCTGTACTCCTTATCTTCGATGATTCACAGTATATTTTATATCTTGCTATTTTGATGGTTACGTTCCTAAAGCATTCTGACTTATTTTATTCTCATCCATTTTACTATTTTTCCTCACTTTTGTAAACCTTGTTCTAGACTAATCTTAGAAAACCTATGGTAATTCAAAATCTTTCGTGGTAAAATCATAAGTGGACATAAGAAAGATAAATGCGTTCAAAACAATATACTGACATGAACATCTGTCCTTGTACAGTTACGTTAAAAGGAGGTCTACACATGATACTATATACTGTAAAAGATGGGAATTTTTATAACTTATTTGATTTTAAAAAAGACCTGTCAGATTTAAAGGAAAATGGTTTCAGAAATCAGATATACATTAATTTCACGAACCGCTGTACCAACCGATGCACTTTTTGCTTAAGGCCTACGAAAAAAATGGATGAACACAATTCACTCTGGTTAAGTAAAGAGCCTGAAAGCGAGGAAATCATTGATTTATTAAAGAATTTTGATATTCAGAATGTGAAAGAAATCGTATGTTGCGGTTTCGGAGAGCCTTCCTTGCGTATTGATACAGTGTTGGAAGTAGCTTCCTATATAAAAGAAATTGCTCCTCACATTCCGGTTCGCATCAACACCAATGGTCAGGGAGAACTTGCTTACGGGAAAGAATTTCTACCTCGCTTTCAAGGATTAATTAATGTGGTATCCATCAGCCTGAATGCCTCCACGAAAGAAGAATATCAAAGAATCTGCCTCAGCAAGTATGGGGAAGCCGCTTTTGATGAGTTACTACGTTTTGCGGTAGAAGCAAAAAAATATGTAGATAAAGTAGTGTTAAGTGTCGTGGACAATATTTCAAAAGAGGAAATCGAAGCCTGTAGAAAGATCTGCGAGGACAGAGGACTTACTTACCGAATCCGCCCATTTGAAGAATAATTCCAAATAGCAAAATTATACTAACAAAAACATGGGATCAATGATAAGACATGAGATTTAAAATATAAACACAAGCTTGAAAATATAAACACGAGTTTTAAAATATAAATACCAGTTTTAAAATATAAAACATAAGACTCAAAATAAGAATATATTTAAAAATTAAAAATCGTTCTATATACCAAAAAGACTAAAAATCAAGCTGTCGTAGGAAGCAAAAATTTCAAGATATAGCATACGTTCTCTAAAACCATCTATATCCTGAAAAATTTTTCCTTTATGCGACAGCGTCTTTTATCGATCCACACACAAACCATTTACATATTCATAAATGGCATCTTTCGCCTTATCCTTATGTTCTTCTATTAACTTCACAATAGCACTTCCCACAATAACCCCATCTGCTTCCTTTTGGTAATCTTTCACCTGCTGTCTCGTATGTATTCCAAATCCCACGGCAACCGGAGTATCGGTATATTTTCTGATTTCCTTTACAACTTCTGAAATATCCGTTTTTAAATTATCTCTCATGCCTGTTACACCCATGGAAGAAACCAGATAAATGTATCCCCTGGAATTTTTCGCCAATTAAGCAATGCGGTTCTTACTGGTTGGGGCAATCAAGGTAATAAAGTCTAAATCATATTTTTTCGCATATCCCTCTAGTTCGCCTCTTTCTTCATATGGTATGTCGGGAATAATAAATCCATCCATTCCAATTTCCTGACACTTTTTACAAAAAGCATCATAACCATAATGAAATACAGGATTTGCATAAGTAAGGAAAACCAACGGAATCTGGGTTTCTTTTCTTAGTTCCTTCACCATATCAAAAATCTTAGGTAAGGTACAGCCTGCTTGCAACGCTCTTACATTAGCTGCCTGAATCACAGGGCCTTCTGCAATGGGATCCGAAAAAGGAATTCCAATTTCTACAATATCTGCCCCTGCACGTTCCATTTCTAAAATATACTCTTTGGTCTTTTCAAGACTTGGATCTCCTGCTGTTAAAAATCCAACAAATGCCTTTTTATTTTCAAATGCTTTTTTTATATTACTCATCCGTTATTTTCTCCTTTTTTGTTTTTTCTTAGGTAGGTGATTGTGAAACTATAATATTTTAGGTCAAAGTGATTCAAAAGAATCAAAACATCGCAGACACGCTTTCGCTGCGTTCGGCTCGTAGCGGTACTAAACTCAAGGCTTTGCCTTTCGTTAAGTACCGACGGCCGCCCAAGCACCTGCTTATGTATTTGTTTCTTTTGAATCACTTAATATAAGTTTTGGTAGTTTCGCAATTGCCTGTTTTTCTCAGGTAATTACAATACTACATTATTCTATATTAAAATGCTACCATTTTTTGCTTCTCTTATGGTTTCCAAAAAAACTTTTATTTTTTCCTTATCTTTTATACCATCC
The DNA here is from genome assembly GCA_045124495.1 of Lachnospiraceae bacterium. Taxonomy (GTDB): domain Bacteria; phylum Bacillota; class Clostridia; order Lachnospirales; family Lachnospiraceae; genus RGIG1668. The sequence continues at coordinate 20,533 of JBGVLX010000118.1, read as the reverse complement.
GTTTCCAGGCTGCTGCTGGCATCGATTCCAAAGGGCTGAACCTGTTGGATGGCTTTTTTTACATTTCCACTGTGAATGCCTCCTGCCAGAAAAAAAGGTTTTTCCATCTTTTTTATTAGATTCCAGTCAAAGGTTTCCCCGGTGCCCCCTTGCCCGGCACGAGAAAATGCATCCAACAAAAGCCAACTGCATTTGGTGTTTTTCACCATTTCTATGTCCTTTTCGTCCTTAATACGAAATGCCTTGATGCACTTATCCTCAGGACAAGAAATACCTTTTTCTTTCAGCAATTCAAACAGCTTCGTTTCATAGCTTTCATCCTCTTCCCCATGAAGTTGAAGATAATCAAGAGTCCCTTTGCAAAGCAGTTCTGTCAGCATTTCCATTGGCTGATTGACAAAAACCCCTACTTTCTTTATGGAAGAATCTACCTTATTCGCAAGTATTTCGGCATCCTTTGGCGAAACCCGCCTCTTGCTTGGTGCAAATACAAAACCAATGTAATCTGGTTTGTATCGATTGATGATTTCCACGTCTTCCAACGTCCGGATTCCACATATTTTTACTTTCACCATTTTCTCTCCTGCTTTCCTATTCCTATAAATTATCAGAACGATGTTTCGTATTTGTTTCTTTTGAATCACTTAATATGAGTTTTGGTAGTTTCACCTGCCGGCTGCCTTTAAATTTTTTACTGCCTCCACTCTGTCCTTTGCCCGCATCAGCATTTCTCCTACTAATACAGCATCTACCCCCTGCTGTTTCAATGCCTTTACCTGTTCTACATTACTGATACCACTTTCTGAAACAAATACTACTTCCGGTGGAACTGATTTTCTAAGTCGGCTGCTATTTTGGACATCTACGCTAAAATCTTTTAAATTTCTGTTATTTACTCCTAAAATCTTAGCTCCTGCCCTAAGGGCTATTTCCACTTCTTTTTCATCATGAGTTTCCACCAAAGCTGACAGATTCAGGCTATGGGCAAGTTCCAAACGATGCTTTAAGCATTCTTCGCTCATCAAAGAAACAATAAGAAGACAGGCATCTGCTCCTAACACCTTCGCCTCATAAATCTGATAATCATCTACTGTAAAATCTTTACGTAAAATGGGTAAGGACACATTTTTTCTAATTTCTTTCAGGTATTCATTGCTTCCAAAGAAATAAAATGGTTCCGTTAATACAGAAATGGCACTGGCTCCTCCTGTTTCATAATCTTTTGCGATTTCAACATAAGGAAATTCTTCTGCAATGATCCCCTTAGAAGGAGATGCTTTTTTCACTTCACAGATACATTGAATTCCTTCTCCTCTTAAAGCATGGTAGAAAACTTCTTTTTTCTCCTGTTTCTTCATTGCTTCTTTTGCCAAAGCTTTTATCTCATCCTCTGATACTTCTAATTTCTGTTTTTCCACCCGTTCTTTTGTTTTTTCTGCAATTTCCATCAAAATATTCATGTCATTCTCCATTACGTACTTTTTTACTCATTGCTGCGTTTGATAAACTGTTCCAGTTTTTCTTTTGCTTTTCCGCTTTTTATGGTTTCTTTTGCAATTTGGATGGCATCTTCCACAGTATCTGCACCACCAGCCACATAAATAGCTGCCCCGGCATTTAAGAGCACAGCGTCTGTTTTTGGACCTTGGGCGCCATTTAAAATATCCCATACAATTTTAGCATTTTCTTCCGGTGTTCCTCCCACTAAATCTTCCTTCTTGCAACGGATAAAACCGAATTGTTCCGGAGTGATTTCATAGGATTTAAAATCACCATTTTTAAATTCACAGACCTTGGTTGGTGCGCTTAAGGAAATTTCATCAATGGAATCCTCACCATATACTACCATAGCGCTCTTTACCCCAAGGTTATAAAGTACTCTGGCAAGTGGTTCTACTAATTCCTCACTATATACCCCGAGCAACTGCATGGATGCACCTGCCGGATTTGACAAAGGTCCTAAGATGTTAAACAAAGTACGGACTCCCATTTCCTTTCTTACACCACCCACATACTTCATGGCAGTATGATATTTTTGTGCAAACAAGAAACAAATATTGATCTCTTTTAAGATCTTCTGGCTTTGTTCCGGTTCTAAATCAATTTTTACCCCTAAAGCTTCTAAACAATCCGCAGTTCCGCATTTGCTGGATGCGGCCCTGTTCCCATGCTTTGCAACCGGAATTCCGGCCGCTGCGGCAACAATGGAAGAAAGAGTGGAAATATTAATGGTATTAGAACCATCTCCTCCTGTACCAACGATTTCCAGCACATCCTGATTATTTAAAAATCTCTCGCAATGCTTTCTCATTCCCCTTGCTGCTGCGGTAATTTCTTCAATTGTTTCCCCCTTCATATAAAGAGAAGTCAAGAAAGAGGCTTTTTGGGCATCTGTGGCCTCATTTCTCATAATTTCATCCATAACCTGTTCCATCATTTCTGAGGTCAAATCCTGTTTTTTACTTAAAATTGCAATTGCTTCTTTAATCATACGATATCCCTGCCTTTCAATGCTATTTTCATAAACCATACTAACACTTATGTCTTTCTATTTTTCAAACCATGTTTTTCGTTACTTAAATCCTTCTATTTCCCAAACCGTATATTTAGCTATTTAAATCTTTCTATTTCTCAAGCCATATATTAGCTATTTAAATCCTTCTACTTTTTCCTATTTCAATAAATCTTATCGGATTTTCCGTGATTTATGGCTAAATTTCCAAAAAGTTTTTAAGCATTTTTCGTCCTTCCGGCGTCAATATAGACTCAGGATGAAACTGCAAGCCATACACCGGATATTCTTTGTGTTCTACCGCCATTACTTCTCCATCCTCTGTCACTGCCGTAACCTTAAGTTCCTCTGGTATAGTTTCTTTCTGGGCAATTAAGGAATGATATCTTGCCACCGTAGTGCTTTTCCCAATCCCTTCAAATATCTTACTTTCTGTATCTAATTTTACTTCTGACTGTTTCCCATGCATCAATTGTTTTGCATAGGTTACCTTTGCCCCGAACACTTCGCAGATTCCCTGATGTCCTAAACAAACCCCTAGAATCGGTACCTTTCCTTTTAATTTTTCAACTACCTCCTCGCAGACACCTGCCTCACCTGGTCTTCCAGGGCCCGGGGACAAAATAATATGGGACGGCTTCATTGTTTCAATTTCTTGCACCGTATATTCATCATTTCTGATTACACGTATTTCCGGCTGTAGTTCCCCTACCAGCTGGTAAAGGTTATAAGAAAAACTGTCATAATTATCAATCAATAAAATCATCCATACCATCTCCTTTTCCTATTGCGTTCATTTAGGTGATTGCGAAACTACCAAAACTTATATTAAGTGATTCAAAAGAAACAAATTCATAAGCAGGTGCTTGGGCAGCCGTCGGTACTTAATGAGCGACTTGTCGCGAATTTAGTACCGCTACGAGCCGAACGCAGCGAAAGCGTGCCGGCATTGTTTTGTTACTTTTGAATCACTTTCACTTAAAATATTACAGTTTCGCAATCACTTATTGCGTTCATTACTGCTTTTGCCTTGTTAATGCATTCTCTGTATTCATTTTGTGGAATACTGTCTGCTACAATTCCTGCTCCAGAGCGGACAAATACTTTTCCATTTTTCTTAAAAGCAATTCTTATGGCAATACAGGTATCAAGATTTCCTGTAAAATCAATATACCCAATGGCTCCGCCGTAAATACCACGTTTGTTATTTTCTAACTCATTGATGATTTCCATGGCACGTATCTTGGGTGCTCCTGAAAGGGTTCCTGCCGGTAAAATAGCATCTATGGCATCCAGACTGCAACAGTCAGAACGGATATTTCCGGCAACCGTGGAACCAATATGCATTACATGGGAATATCTTTCTACCGCCATGTATTTTTCCAGATGCACACTGCCAAACTCACTGATTTTTCCAAGGTCATTTCTTTCCAAATCCACCAGCATATTATGTTCTGCATTTTCCTTTTCATCGGCAAGCAGTTCCTTTTCCAATGCTTCGTCTTCTTCCTGGGAAGTCCCTCTTGGTCTGGTTCCTGCCAATGGGAAGGTATGTAATACACCATTTTCCAGTTTCACTAAGGTTTCCGGCGAAGCTCCTGCCACCTCAATGTCATCACTGCTGAAATAAAACATATACGGAGAAGGATTAATGGTTCTTAAATGGCGGTAAGCATTTAAAAGGCTTCCTTCATAACCTGCCTCTAAACGATTGGAAAGTACCACTTGGAAGATATCTCCCTCATAGATGTAATTCTTTGCCTTCTCTACCATGCTACAATATTCTTCTTCCGTGAATAACTCTTTGAAAGGAGTAGTAATCTTTCCATGAACAATTGGTTTCGGAGTCCCATTTTGAATCAATGCAATGATTTTTTTTATCTCTTTGACACAACGATGATACTCTTCTTCTATATTTTTCGTTTTTGCATTCGCAATCACAATGATTTTTTGTTTTAGATTATCAAAGGCAATGACCTTGTCAAAAAGATTTAAATCTACGTCTTTGAATCCTTCCTCATCCTTTGCATCCAGTTTCAGTTTTGGTTCACTGTATTTCACATAATCATAGGAAAAATATCCTACCAATCCTCCGGTAAACGTAGGAAGGCCTTGAATTTTAGGACTACGATATTCTTTTAAAATCGCTTTTATTTCTTCACCCGGATTTTTCGTTTGGAAGATTCTTTCCTCTTCCCCCTTAATGGTCATAGTTCCATTTACACAGGTAATTTCCATCTTAGGGTCAAAACCTAAAAAGGTGTATCTTCCCCATTTTTCCTGTTTTTCCACACTCTCTAACATGTAGCAATGACTGCTTGTTCCCTTTAGAATTCTTAATACCTCCATAGGGGTGCGTATGTCCGCAAGAATTTCTCCACTTATAGGTACTACCTCGTACCCTTTGGCTAATTGTTTCACTTCTTCCAATGTAATCATAAGTTTCTCCTTTCTGCAAAACACGCAGAGTGTTAAATATCCAGGAAAAAACAACAATGACACTACTGCAAAGTAGTTCTTCATTTATCAATGATGAACTTCCTTACCTTATTCATCAGAAACTTCATATGTTTCCGGCAAAAAAATAAGTCCCTGACTATTGCATACTATTACAATAGTCAAGGACGGTTCATCAATAGAATTACCGCGGTGCCACCTTGATTTATGGTTTTCCCACACTCTCTGCGAAATACTAACATATTTCCGGCAATTTACGTATGCCCTACGTCATGGAATACTCAGCTTAAAGCCTTTGACCATGCCCTCAGTGGTCCATTTAATGAACTGCATTTCTACGAGGCTCTCAGCACCCCTCGCTCTCTGTAAGCGCATCTTTCATTTTTATCTCCACGTCAACGGTTTATCTTTTATTAATTTTCTCACATTTTACTCCTGTTTTTTTTTTCTGTCAATACTTTTTTATTCTTCCTAAATATTTGATGATTCGCAAGTAAACTTACATCATCCTCTTTCTATGATTAAGATCCTGAATAATCTCGGTTTATTTTCCCAATTCATGTGCATATTTATCATCTTCACTATTTATAATAGCAGTTCCAATTCCACACACCGTAAATAATTCTAATAACAAACTGTGTTTTTTCTTTCCAGTTACAATGTGAATCCTTCCTACTCCATTTTCCACTGCCTCAATACACTTACTTATCCTTGGAAGAAACCCTCCCCCTACCAGTCCTTTTTCGTTTTTCTTTTTTAATTCCTCTAGACAAATATGGGAATAAACCTCTGTTCTTATCTCCGGATCTTTATAAATTCCTTCCGTTTCTGATAAAAACACTAATTTTTCCACCTGCATCGCCATCGCAATTTCAAAAGCCGTTTCTTCCAAATCCAAAGAGTAATGTTGAAATTCATCATCCACACCTACTGCTTCTAATACCGGGACATATTCCTTTTCAATTAAAGTTTTAAGTAAAAGCGTATCTACTCCCTTAATATCTACAGCAGACTCTCCAACCCGCATCATTCCACGTTTCTTTTCCACTCTAATGATATGCCCATCTTTTCCGCTAATTCCGATTGACATTACCCCACATTTTCCTAATTCTTTTACCAGATCCTTATCATTATTATTCTGTATTATAATCACCCTCATACCAATGGTCTTTAAAAGAGCAATATCTTCAATTAAAGATAACCCAATCTCTGAATCTACCTTCTGACCATCATACTGAATAATAATCGTCTTTCCATTAAAATCTCGTATATATGGAAGTGCTTCGCTTAAGGTTACTGCCTTTAATAAATCTTGTTTTATTTGTTCATCCATTCCCTTCGCTCCATTTCGTTTTATTTTCGTTCGAATTCTTCTGCAAGCAGCAACATTTTTCTTCTTACCTGACTTTGACATTTATAATACTTTAACATATAGAAAAAACTCCAAAGTCTTGAAATCAAAACCTTGGAGTATCGTCCAGTGCGGATGAAGGGACTTGAACCCCCACGGTCTCCCACTAGATCCTAAGTCTAGCGCGTCTGCCAGTTCCGCCACATCCGCGTATGAGACATCCGGGGTTCGAACCCGGGACACCTAGATTAAAAGTCTAGTGCTCTACCGACTGAGCTAATATCCCATAATACTTTATTAAATTTTACGAAGATTTCTCTTCGAACTGGGCTAGTTGGATTCGAACCAACGAAATGCAGGAGTCAAAGTCCTGTGCCTTACCGCTTGGCGATAGCCCAAAATTACAATCAGGTGGATAAAGGGATTCGAACCCTTGGCCTCCAGAGCCACAATCTGGCGCGCTAACCAACTGCGCTATACCCACCATATAAGCGTGCCCACAGGGATTCGAACCCCGGACACATGGCTTAGAAGGCCATTGCTCTATCCAACTGAGCTATGAGCACTTATATCAAACATGCTATCAGCATATTTAAGCGGGTGATGGGAATCGAACCCACGTATCCAGCTTGGAAGGCTGGTGTTCTACCATTGAACTACACCCGCAAAGTCGGGGTGACAGGATTCGAACCTGCGACCTCTTGATCCCAAATCAAGCGCTCTAGCCAAGCTGAGCCACACCCCGTTAAGTACTTTGCTTTCTTCATTTCCTCAACGCAAGATTAATTATATACGACTCACTAGCAAATGTCAACACTTTTTTTTAAATTTTTTATATTTTTTTAAATTTATATTTTGTATATACAATTCAACAAATAAATATACAATTCCAACTCCCATTAAAACCTTGTAAAATAAAGAAAAAGTGAACACTCATACATGATAACTGTTCACTATCTCTTTACTTAAAAATCACATTATTATTCTGCGTTATCCACAGCTTCAATGTCATCTACGTCAAAATCATCATCAAATAAATCATCAAAATCGTCATCATCCTCTAAATAATCAGGAGTCAAATACTTATACACTGCGAAAGCAATGGCTGCTACCGCTGCTACTGCACCAATAATCGCTAATGTCCAGACAATCTTGTTATCTTTTTTCTCTTCTTTCTTATTTACAAGTTCCGATAACTTTGCAACACTAATAAAATCATCAAAATTCTTCATACTATCTCCCTTTCTGTTCCCAATTTTATTATAGACATAGTATACCATATCTTTAATTTTTTTACCATGATTTTTTTTAAAAAAAACACATACATTTTACTCCTCCGTTTTCTTCAACTTAGCAAAGGATGCAAACATTTTCTTTACTCCCACCTTTTCAAAATCAACTGTCACTTCATAATCCTTTCCACCTGAGACAATTTCTTTTACTATTCCAACGCCAAACTTAATATGTTTCACCTGATCTCCTACCTGATAATCAAGTACAGCTTCTTTTATTCCCGTTAAATTTTTCGTTTGATATGGATTCTGATTCACAAATCCAATTTGGGCACTTCCCCTTTTTGGTTTTGTAGTCCTTGGAACTTCCTTTTTCCCTTGTTCTAACAATTCTTCCGGTATTTCTCCAACAAACCTGGATACTTTGGAAAATCTGGTTTCACCATGTATCATACGCCGTTTTGCACAGCTTAAATACAGTTTTTCTCTAGCCCTTGTAATACCAACATAACAAAGTCTTCTTTCTTCTTCCAGTTCCTCTCTGCTTCCGGATACAATTGTCATATAACTTGGAAATAATCCTTCTTCCATTCCTACCATAAACACATGTGGAAATTCCAACCCCTTTGCACTGTGAAACGTCATTAAAACTACACTTGGTTGCGTTTCATCATATCCATCAATCTCTGCCACCAAAGCAATTTCTTCTAACAATTCCTCCAGACTTGGCTCTTCGTTCTTTTCCAAATAATCTACGATCTTATTACGAAATTCTTCGATATTTTCCAGTCTGCCTCTGGATTCTTCTGTATTCTCCATCTCCAGTTCTTTTGAATATCCTGTTTTTTCAAGAATTTCATCCAATAATTCATCCAGCTGATATGGGTCTAAATTTTGTTTTATCCCCTGAATTAAATCGCAAAATTCCTGAATTTTCACCAAAGCCTTTCCTAACGAGGAAATATTTTCTGCTTCCATTAATGCCTGATAAAAATCAATGCCTCTATCCTCAGCATACTGTTCTATTTTTGAAACCGTTGTGGCACCAATTCCCCTTTTTGGCACATTCAGAATTCTTTTCACCGCAAGATCATCCCGTCCGTTACATATAGTTTTCAGGTAACAGATTAAATCTTTAATTTCTTTTCTTCCATAGAAATTCTGTCCTCCAACAATTTTATATGGTATATTATTCATCAAAAGTTTCTCTTCTATAATTCTTGACTGTGCATTCGTTCGATACAATACAGCAAAATCATTGTAACTTACACCATGATTTTGAACCATCCGGTCTATCTCCGCTGCAACATATCCCCCTTCTTCATACTCATTTTCGTATTGACGGAAGTGAACCAGTTCTCCTCCTGCATTTTCACACCATAATTTTTTATCTTTTCTTTCATGATTATTCCTTATCACTTCATTCGCCGCTGAAAGAATATTTTTTGTAGAGCGATAGTTCTGCTCCAACTTTATCACCTTTGTATCAGGAAACTCTTTTTCAAAATCAAGTATATTATAAATATTGGCGCCTCTGAATTTATAGATAGACTGATCATCATCACCAACAACACACAAATTACGATATTTCGATGCAAGTTGATGAATTAACAAAAATTGAACATGATTGGTATCCTGATATTCATCTACCATAATGTATCGAAATCTTTCCTGAAAAATTTCTAAAACATCCGGATGAAACTGAAACAATTCTACCGTCTTTACCAACAAATCATCAAAATCCAGCGCATCATTTCCTCTTAGTCGTTTCTGATATTCCGTGTAAATCTGGGCAATTCTTGTTTTTTGATAATCTCCCCTTACCTGTCTTTCATATTCTGAAGGAGAAAGAAATCTGTCCTTTGCCTTGGATATCTCAGCCAATACACTTTTTTCAGGTAATTGTTTTGAATCAATCTGAAGATATTTATATACTTCTTTTAACACTGTTTTTTGATCATCCGTATCATAAATAATAAAATGATTGGTATATCCCAATCGGTCAATAAATCTTCTTAATATTCGAACGCAGGTAGAATGAAAGGTAGCCACCCATACATTCTCTGAGCCATGCCCAACCAAATCATCCACCCTTGTCCTCATTTCTTTCGCTGCTTTATTTGTAAAGGTAATTGCCATAATATGAAAAGGATCCACTCCCTCTTCTTCAATCAAATATGCAACACGATGTGTTAACACACGGGTCTTCCCCGAGCCTGCTCCTGCAAGAATCAACAATGGCCCTTTCGTATTTACCACAGCCTCCATTTGTTCCTTATTAAGTCCATCTAAACGCATCTTCTCTTCCTTTCAAAACTTTCTACCTGCATCAATTAGGGCGGTCAAACGGCCGCCCTAAAAAATATCTTTTGTTTTACTTTTTCTACCTGCAACATTATAAACATCATGTTTATCAGATTACTCATTCATTCCACAAATTATTATCCTAATTTTGTACCACAATTTGGACAGAATTTTGCACCCTCATTCTTTGTTCCACAATTCGGACAAAATTTAGGAATTTCCCCTGTTCCAACTCCCGGAGCCGGTTGTGCTTGCTGCATCGGCTGCGCCTGTTGCATATTCATTCCATTCATGCCCATGTTGTTCATGCCCATAGAATTCATACCATTCATGTTCTGCATCATCTGTTGACCCATCATCATGCCCATCTGCAAACCAACCATATCAGCTGCAACACTTCCAGCTGAACTTCTTCCATTTTGATTTGCCATACTGTCTACCATCTGCATCTGCTGATATCTTCCCATATCACCAACCATGCTCTGTGAAGCAACCTTCGTTACCATCTTCTGCACTTCTTCCGGATAAGAGAAATTACCAATATTAAATCCGGTAATAGTGATACCGATTTTACTCATTTCCATATCCAGATCTTCCTGAATTCCCTTGGCAATATCAAATGCATTTGCCTGAAGATTAAACATATCCTGGCCAACCTTCATAATCCACTTCATAAGAAGCTGATCTAACATGGAAATAACTCTTTCTTTTACTTCATTAATAGAATACTGCCTTTTGATACCAGCTATCTTATCAATAAATAATAAATAATCTCCTACCTTACAGTTAAATGTACCCAATGCACGGATTGGCATTCCACCTGGTAGTTGAGGGTTTGGTATATTAATTGCCTGTTTCGTACCCCATTTAATCGTAAATTCTTTTGTATTAATAAACAATACTTCAGCACGGATACCGCTGTTAAAACCGAATTTTATACCTTTCAATGTAGATAGAAATGGTATAATCTGTGACTCAATATCAAAACTTCCTTCGTCTTTAAAAATACCTTCTATCTTACCATTATACATAAAAATGGCATCCTGTCCTGGTTTAATAATCAAGCGGGAACCTTTCTTAATTTCTCGGTTGGTCCATTTCCAAAAAAGGATATCTTCTCTAAATTCTTCCCATTCTACTACATTTGAAAATTGATTTGAAAACAATCCCATATTCTATCTCCTTTATCCTTACCTATTCTAACACAATACAAACATCGTCACAATTTACAGAGTATGCAACTTCTTCCTCTGCTTCCTCCACATCATCCTGCAAGTATTCTGCGTCTGTATATGTAGTTTCAATTACACTTTGCTCTTCATAATCTAATTCAGCTGCTTTTGCATCATCCATGAAAACCCAAAGCAATATAGCAACAATTATGATAACAATGATAGCAATTTTAACCGGACTCTTCGGATATTCTCCACTTACTCTTCCGTTTTGACCATTAATCAACACATTATAATCTTTTCCATTATAGGAATAAGATGTTGAATATACTGGAAGCAGAAGATATTTAAACGTTTCTTCCGTATAGTTTCTGTTAATATGCACATCTTTTACTCTATCGTATCTTCTTCGTACATCTGCCGCAGACATAGAACGTAACTCAGAATCCATTTCATTAATGGCCTTTCCATGACCTTCTTCTAAGCTTACATTAAAATTTTCTGCCAAAAATCCTGAGATATATTCCGGTGCATAAGGAACCTGACGTTTAAAATCAAACTCCCCTATTCCCCTAAACATTCCACTGCCAAATCTCTTGGAAGCCGGAATCTGAACATCATCAAAAAAATGATGAAAATGTCCTTTGGTAAAATACCAGTCTACTTCTGTTTTGGTTCTGGTATTTCCTTCCGAATCCTTATAATGCACGGTACGTTCCCGTCCACCCTGGGCAGTATACCAACATTCCGACTGTGCATCAAAAGTCCAGTATGGAAGGTAAATTCCACGAAATCCTCCATGCTGATATAAATTTTTTAACGAGGAAGGTGCCAGCCAACGACCTTTAATCCATTTATGGAAACTGTCTTTTACTGCATTCTGATCCAGTTGGAAAGGAACTACCGCATCCGGTACCATTACTTCTTCCTGTTTCGATGCCAATACATAGCTGGAACCACAATATGGACATTGTGCAGCGGTTTCATTTTTATCCACTTCTATCTGAGCACCACATCCGGTACATTCCATAGTCTGGGTAGTCTTTTCTGCCACCTGTAATCTTTTCTTCGCTGACATGTCAAGTCTATGTTCTACAATCGTTTGCTTTTCACTGATAATTTCCACTACAGTGTCGCAATTCGGACATTTTAAACTTTGAGTAGCAGCATCAAATTCCATGATACCACCGCAACCCTCACAACGATACACATTTTCTTCTGCCATATTTTTCTCCTACCACGAAAAGGACTGTTAAAAAACAGTCCTTTTCATTATTTAGTTTAAGTAACTTAACTTTTAATAATGCCCTAGAATTAAATCATAAAATCTTCATCTTTTGTCTATGATGTCGGAATTCTGCTACATCCATATTCTATAATCCCATCTGAGCCTTTAATGCTGCTAATTCATCATCCACAGTAGAATCTGTTCCAACTGTATCATACTTCGCAGCTAAATCATCCACTTCATCTCTTGGCTGGGCATTTAACTCTGCCATAGCGTTTGCAGCATCTAACATCTTATTTGCCTTTTCTTCCATACGATCAAACGCATTCATACTATTGGTAGCACTACCAATTTTAGATGTCATCTTATTCATCTTTTCCTGAGTCTTAGCAACTGCTACCTTCGCCTTAATGGCATCTTTTCTGGCATTTAAATCAACAATGTCTTTCGAAATCTTATCATGCATCTGACGCATCTTAGTAGCATTTGCAGAAGCAATATCATAAGTCTGCTGCAAGCTTGCCTGAGTAGTGGCAAGTGAATTCTTCTTTTCTAAGAACTTCTTAGCATCCTCTTCATTACCTGCTAATAATGCCTTCTTAGCATAATCTTCATACTTCTTCATTTCCGCATTTACTTCATCTAATTCTCTCTTAGCTCTAGTTTCTTCTGCCATAACAGAAGCTGTTTCTGCCTTTACTTTTCCTAAATCTTTTTCCAAATCTCTTAAACACTGATCCACCATCTTCGCCGGATCTTCACACTTATCTAAAAGTGCATTAATGTTAGCTGACATGATATCTCCAAAACGTTGTAAAATTCCCATAATTCTTTTCCTCCTATCGCTTTATAAAAAAGCACTGCATTTTGTTAATATGATACATTATTTTCGAAAATTTTTCAAGTATATTGGTTGTTTTTACAAAAAATTTTCGTTTGTTTTTTTGTTGATGACTTTATCTTACCATAGAAAAATAAAGTTACAATACTCTTTTAATATCCAACGTTTTTTATCTCTCATTCTTCTTGTTTACTTTTATTACAGTTCAGTCCGACTACATACAAAACCAGAGACTTTTTGAATCACTTCTTTTATATTTGTGACTTACCCCAACAACCCGTCACTTTTTTGTTTTATTTACAACCTAAGGAAGTCAAACTCCGACAACAATAAACAACAAACCGTCACTTTTTGTTTTATTTACAACTTTACTTCTTTTTTTCTTGTCATATAGCTTTAAATACTATATAATAAGGTTTAGATAACTTATACAGACAGTTGCGAAACTATCATATTTTATTCAAAAGTAATTCAAAAGACTCAAAACAATGTAGGCAAGCTTTCGCTGTGTCCTGCTCGTATTGGTACTAAATTCCGGGTAACCCTCTCATTAAGTACCGACGGACACCCAAGCACCGACTTATGTGTTTTTGAATCACTTAATATTAGTTTTTTTGTAATTTCGCAATTACCCAAAACAACTTACAGAAGGAGAGCTCTCTTATGAATATAAATATGGAAGAACTATTAAAAGAATGGGGAAAGCTGGATTATATCCTCCCGAAAGAAGTTCCTGAAATCGAATTATACATGGACCAGGTTACAACTTTCATGGAACAGAAATTAAAAAACAACAATCGTTACGAGGATGATAAGACATTAACCAAAACCATGATTAATAATTATACCAAAAATCATCTGCTTCCTCCTCCGGTGAAGAAGAAATATTCCAAAAATCATATTTATTTATTAATCTATATCTATTACCTGAAAAATTTTCTTTCTATTAATGATATCTCTGTTTTACTGGCTCCCCTTGTGGAACATTTTTCCGAAGAAGATGCCCTTGAAAACATATATGAAACGATTTTTAAACTGGAAAAAGAACATACCAAAGTCTTGCAAACTTCCATTGAAGAAACTTACAAAAAAAGTCTAAATACTTTTTCCGGTGAAAACAAGGAATATTTAGAACAACTTTCCTTTATCAGTCTGTTAAGCTATGATATCTATTTAAAAAAACAGATAGTGGAAAAGCTGATCGACGAAATATCTCCTTCCAAAGATGAAGTAAAACATAATAAGAAAGAAAAAAAGTCCGGCAATGAAGAATAACAAAGTAAAAACTCTTCATTTTCCCCACTGATATACCGATATATGGACTAAATAGACTTATCTTCAAGTACAATCATTTATTCTGGATGATTCACATTATTAATCACAGAAATATAGTGATGTAAAATCTTCAAGTACAGTCATTTATCCAGGATTATTCACATTATTAATCACAGAAATATAGTGATGCAAATTCGTTTGTTAATTACTACATATGTGTCATGAATAATCAGTTTTTATCATTAAAAATACAGAGTGGGAGAAAAAAGAAAGAAAGGATTAGATACGCAAACATCTTTCACTCTTATGTTTGCACCTCATGGAAACCTAAAGCTTTCTTTCCTGAGGCTTGGTACAAATTATGAAAATCAACGGTACAGGAAATAATAATATTAATTTATACACCGGAAACAATGCTGCAGAAAATATCGAAAATCAAAAGAAGCAAAATTCAAAACATCCCTCTGACACATTGTATGCCGGAGATATAAATTTAAACAATGAAGCTATTATTAAAAAAATAAATGCCAGAAAACGCGCCATGAAACTTATCATGGATGTTTACGGTAACGATAAAAAAATTGACGATGGGTTAGACGAAATCAAGCAACATCAGGAAAGACTTTCTGAAAATTTGGACACAGCAAATGCCGAATTAAGAAGACTTGAAGAATCTAAAGAACAATTAAAAGAACAATACGAAATTGAAGAAGACAGTCAGGAACAAAAAGACCTTGAACTTCTGAAAAAGTATCATAAAGACCCTTTTTCTCTATCCGAAGAAGAGATAGAACGTCTTAAAGATATGGGTCCTGTTACCGATTACCAAAGAGAAGCATTGGAACTGGATTCATTAAAAGATGACTGGCAGAAAGTTGCAGATGCATCTTCAGAAGCTATTATCAATGCAAACAAAGCCATTTCCTCTATTCAGATTGAACGTTTGAAAACACACGCAATGACAGATGCTAAAGAGGAAGCCGAAGAAATTTTAGAATCTTCCGCAAAGGAAATCGCTGTAACGATTCTTTCCGATGCTAAAGAGAAAATGGACGAAGAGCTAGAAGAAAAAGTTGAGGTCGCAAAAGAAGTAAAAGAAAAAATGGAAAAAACGACCCAAGAAACAGACGAAACCGTAGAGAATACAGACACAAAAAACGAAGATAGCGAACAATTACTGAAAGATTTGAAAAAAATCATTGATGAAGAGCAAGTGGTGGAGGATGATATTAAAGGGCTGATCATGGATACCATGATTTAATGAAAGAAGTGGTGAGAAACATCTATAATAATGTTTTTCACCACTTCTTTTTTATGCAATTATGAATGCAAACTTATTCATAGATGCAAAAGGCATCCTTTCCGTTCTTTTTGCTTACATACAAAGCTTTATCCGCACATTGGAACATTTTCATATAATCGTTATTCTCATCACTAAATGTGGATATTCCCATACTGCAATGCACCTGGAGTTCTGTATCTTTTTCAGAGTATTCATAATGTAAATTCTCTAGCATTTTTGTAATTTTATGATACAGTCTCTCTCGATTACCAAAATTCGGTATATACACCAGAAACTCATCTCCACCAATACGTCCCACGATATCCGTTTCTCTGGTGCATGTCATAAGACGGCTGGCAAATTCAATGATGACATGGTCACCTATCATATGTCCATAAGTATCATTTATGGTTTTAAAGTTATCGATGTCTATGATGACAAGCGCCGCATTAGCATCTTTTTCTAACTTTTCAATCTCTTCTTTTACCACATTTTCTGCATAAGTCTTATTGTAAAGTCTGGTCATGGCATCTCTTCTTGCCAGAATGATACTTTCTAGTTCCAACATTTTCTTTTTGTTAATGTCTTTTAATAACATCAAAACATAATAATTTCTTCGTTCATCATCATATAACAAAACCGTAACTGCCGAAATCCAGCGATACGTTCCACGTTTTAAACGAATTCTAAATTCCGTTTCAATGCAATACTCATTTCTAGATACTCTTCTGTCTACATCAATATCCCGAAAAACATCCACCTTTTCAAGATCATCCTTATGTACATGATTATCTACAATAAACCAAAATAAATCATCTAAATTATCAAATTCCTGATTAGTTCCAAAGAGACGTTTAAACTTTTCCTTATCATAAATAAATCGTTTTTCAAGCGGAAATTCTTCTATGATAAAATCATAATACAACTCTATTGATTTTCTCATATTTAGTAAGATATCTTGATTTACATTTTTCTCCATCTACCTTCTCCTCATCAAAATATTTCACTGTAACACCCATACTTTCTCTTCCTGTTTCAAGTGAAACAAAACACAGATATCATACCATATTGGCTGAAGGATTTCAATTCCTATTCCAAAATTGTATTTTACTCTAGTTCTCTTTACTTCTTTATTTTCAACTAAAAGCCTTAATAACTACCCGATATTTTTCATTATGCCATATTCTGATATTGCAATATTCTATCCCTTAATTTTAAGAGCAACTTCTTTTCCATCTTAGCCTGCCCCTGAGGCCTGAACTTATCTGTTACCATTAATCCTCTCTGTATTTCCTTTAAAGCCCCTTCTCTTCCCTTCTTTGTTCCATATAAATACGCTGCAAGTACTCTGCAACCGTTACAATCCATATCATTCCCAAGATGTTCTTCGATTCTGGAATGATAATACTCCGCCTTTTGTAAATCAGGTTGTACAATGGAATAAAAATATATCATCTCATACACAAAACCAATCTGATTCATTGGTACGTTGAAATCCTTATCAACAATCAAATCAAACAGTTCCACATATCCCTTTAGCCTCTCATAATTTCCAACATCCAGATGATATAAATAATCGTAAAATAAGCAATTTTGTGCAAAAACATTTTTTTGTACATATTCGCGGTATCGTTCTATCGGAATTTCTTGTACAATGATATCCCCAGGACTCGTTCCTGCACATAATTTTCCATTAATATAAATTCCTCTTTCCCAAAATATTTTTCCTGGTCTATTCCCGTATTGATTTTTGATCCAGTCTATGGTTACTTTCCATTGTAAAAGTAACCCAAAAAATAATCCTATCATCAGACCTATGGTAAAGTTAGAGATCCATTGATGAAAAAATATCACTACATCAAAAATTCCCACCATCACAGTAAGAATGATTGCAGTAATTACACCCCTTTTTACCATTTTTTCTCCTGTTGATTCTTCATGATACATACTTATTTGCAATGTAATATCAGCAGGTACCATGGTAAACTCATATTTTCCATTCATCCATACAATGGCAAAGCCGAGAAAACTGGCGGATTGAACTTTATATCCCATACAAAGTCCTACCACAGCCTCAACTAATGCAGAAACCGATAAAAACACTACAGTTCCAAGCACCAGCATTAAAATAATGATTGCTCCATCTGCAAACAAATCCATTCTTACACCCTCCATCTTATCTTTTACTTCACATCGTTTTCATCCAAAATGTATTGTTTCCTTTTTGCTATGATACACCCTATGATTCCTAATTCATCTTAAACTTTAAACTTACTAACACGTTCCATAAGTTCCTTAGATTCTTTTTCTTGTTTTTACGCACCTTCTGCTACAGTACAACTGTTCTTGGTTACATTTTTTGTCTGTTGATTGAATCAGTTTCTCTCATACTGGTAATGAATATCTGCATATCATTACCCATTTTGGCAATTTCATCATTGCCTTTACTCTCTATGTTTTGTGAAAAATCTCCTTCTGCAATTTTCTCAATTACATCCGTCATTTTCTTTACAGGTTTTACCACCCGGTTCATCATTCGTAAAATAACAAAAATCAACACAACTGCAGCAACAACTGCAATCAGCACCATAATCAATTCCATCTGCTGCAAGTCAGCAAGTACCTTCTGTTCCTTCACATAGGTAACCAGATACCAATCTGTATGCCCTACCAGATTCAGACACACATAATAGGCTCCCTCATTTCCCTTAACAGATATGATTCCACTCTTTATCTACCACATATGTTATAGTGTGAATAAAGTAAAGGATGCAGATTACTCATAAACATCGCAAAATGAACCCCCAGAGGCGGCTACCTCTGGGGGGTCTTGTCATTTACAGCTGACCAGACTGAGGCTAATTACCGATCATTCGTCATCGTCTAACCATTTGCATATGTAATAAGCTAATACACTCGCCAAAACAGAGACTATAAAGGATGCAGATAAATTTGCTTTCTGTTACTTATTTCATCTTATCCGTCACATCTAATATAAATACACAAAAATATGGTTCTCCCGTATCTGGATCTTCCTCTAAATGACCATAATCACTGATGTAGCGAATCTCGCCATCTTTTGTAATGATACGGTATTCAATGTAATCCATCTTCCACTTTGTACCCTGAATCTGCTCATCAATTTCTTCCTGAATACGGTATCTGTCCTCCGGATGCACCATACCAATAAAAGAATTTCCCACAAGCTCTCTGAATTCTTCTTCTGTCTCACAACCATACATGGCAATTACAGATTGGCTGACCATAATCAAATCCTGGTTTCCTTCTGCTTTGTAAGAGAAGAATCCACCCCGGATTTTGTCGATTTCAATCTGTTTATAACGATTTTGTCTGGCTATAAGCATATCTTCCAACATTTCTTCCATATGCTGTCCATCTAATTTCATTTGATAAATTCCATGTCTGTCTACGTTTTCCTCCACTGAAATTAACTTAGTGAATTCTTCAATCGGCATTGGCCGGTAATACAAATATCCCTGGGCAAACCGCACTCCCATCTTACCAAGGAAGTCAGACTGTTCTTCCGTTTCTACTCCTTCTACTACAATAGAAACATCGATTTCATTAGACATATTTACAACAAATTTCAGAATGCCAAGACCTTTTTTCATATTCTGATAATCCATATCCAAAAACTTCATATCCACTTTAATGGTATCTACCAATATCTGCTTCAACATATTTAAGGAAGAATATCCACTTCCGAAATCGTCCATCATCAGGTTAAATCCGACCTTCTTCAATTCCCGTACCGTTTCCACGATTTTTTGGTCATTTTCCACATAGGCACTTTCTGTAATCTCTATCTTAATGTATTTTCGGTCAATATGATATTTCTCCATCAGACCGTTCAGAACTTCCACGACGTTTACGGACATAATATCCATTCTGGAAATATTGATGGAAACCGGCACCGGCTCAATTCCCTGTTCAATCCAGCTACGAACCTGTTTGCACACTAACTCCCATACATAAAGGTCAAGAACACTGATGAACCCATTCTTTTCAAGCACCGGAATAAATACTCCCGGCGATATCATTCCTTTCACAGGGTGAATCCAACGTACCAAGGCTTCAGCCCCAACAATCTTTCGATTCTTAATCTGACACTTAGGCTGTAAATAAATCGTAAACTGACCATCCTTAATGGCGTCCCTTACTTCTGTCAGAATATGAAGTTCGTCCTCTTCCTTACTACTTCTTTCTTTGTCATAATAGCAGATTCGTTGTTTTAAATTCTCAGAAATATGAGTTAAAGCTTCTACTGCCCGGTCATACATTTCTACTGCATTCAGATTCTCTTCCTTTATCCGATATGCCCCGAAAGTAGGTAAAAAACCAATGGTATTCCCATACTTTATGGAAATTTTACATAAATCATCTATCATAAGATCGATTGCTTTTTTATTGTCCGGCATTAAAATAGCAAAATTATCTCCACCCATATAGGCCGCAATCCCATTATATTTCTTTTCATAGATTTTTAAAATTCCTGCAAATTCTTCTAGAAATTCATCACCGGCTTTTCTTCCATACCATTTATTAAAAATCTTAAAATGCTCAATATCACTTGAAATAAGACAATAATCTTCAATTCGGTCCCTGCATCTGTAATCAATCATATCAAAAAACTGTTTCCGGTTAAAAAGGCCATAAGAACAGGAAATTTCACCTTGGATATAGAATTCCAAAGGAACGCCAGCTTTCATCAATTCTTTGTTACGATACATTTCTACATCTGCTTTTGCCACTAATTCTTCCACCGATACCGGTGCACTGTCCCATGCTACACCTACTGCTACGGATAGCTCCATCTTGCTTTTATTCTTTATCTCGTTCCAAGATTCCATCCATCGGT
>JBGVLX010000117.1:0-2257 GCA_045124495.1 Lachnospiraceae bacterium | reverse complement strand
TCCCATTACTGATAATGCGATACCCTAGTTTCTCTGTCACAAATTCCTTAATAGTACCTAATTCATCTTTGATGCGATAATATTTTTCCCGTTCTTTCGCTTTTATAATATAACGGTGATTCATCAATTCTTCCAATACGTTCATTTATATACCTATGCGTTTCGTATGTAATTACCAAACCGTCCAGATAAAGTTACAAAATGGACCGTTGCACGTTTCCTTTCTTTTTATGTAATTATGAAACTATCAAAAACTTCTCTTAAGTGCTGCAAAAAACACACTTTATCTATACCTCAAATTCCATGATAAAAGCCGGCATATCAAAATCTCCATCCTCACAACGAAGAGTACAATACTTCTTTTCTTCCATATTTATAATTCGGAAAATCTGTCCGTCCTCTGTTTTTCCTTTTCCGTTTTTATGTTCCAAAGCCTTAGAAATCCATCTTAGTAAAATATTTCTCACTTCTGATTCAATCACAGGTAGAGCAGAAAAATCAATTTTTCCTTCTAATATATAGCTTTCTACCATCTTTTTCTCACGTTCTATTTTCTCCATTGCAGCCTTTTTGGTTTGTTCTTTTTCTGCACTAAAGTCCTTAATGGAACTTCTTTGTGATTTTTCTCCATAGGCCCTTATCTTTGGCTTAATTTTTAATTCCATTGGCTTTTCATCATAAACGCCACTATTTACACTATCCGTTTCCCTGACGATTTCCCCTTTGATATGCAAAGGCATTTCGACTCCAAACACAACTGCTGATAACTTGTGAGCTTCTGATAAATTTTTACACTGTGCAAACATCTCTGCAAGTTTCCGATATTCTTCCTTACGGTTAGCTCCCATGGTAAACTGTTCGCTAATCTGGGTTGCATATCTTGTGATTTTTCGGATACTTTCATTGGTCATATCAAACAAACGGGAGGCTTCGCTTTCTTTTCCATTCTCCCCAGCAAACCAGCTGACAATGCTTTCCCAACGCCCTACAATATTTTCGTATATCTGTCTTTCATCTATTTCTACATCGATTCTAGGTATGGTCATTTCATATTCTACCACTTTCTCAAAAATCGATTTTTTAATAGACTCATCCAATTCTTTTAATTCTGACTCTATGACCCCTGCATGAATCTGAAGTCCTTTAATAAACGAGCGAAGATATTCTATCAGCTTATCTTTGTATACAAGAAACTCTGTGCTTTTCATCAGTTCCTCTGCTTTTGCACTATTTAAATCTCTCATATAATCCTGATAATTCTGATTCAGACGTATAAAGTCGTTGTTCAAATCATTCCACCAGGAATATACTTTTAAGGGAACTTCTTGATAAATCGTCCCGATTTTTTTTATTTCGGATTCCATACGTTCAAGCAAAGTCGGCTCTAAAGAAGCCCCTTCCACATAAAGATGCTCAAGCCTAACCGTCATTCGCTCAATTTCTACACCATACTCCGTCAACTGATACCGATACTGTCTGTTCTTAAATGCTTCCACCGACGTAACTTTCTTCGTATCCTGAATTGCCATTAAATTTTTCCAGTTTACCAAAGAATCCAAATCCTGTTTACACTGTTCTATTGTATAGTCAGCAAATTCTTCGTGGGATTTTAACTCATTATAAACCTCTTCCTGATCCATCCAATACTTAATCCGCTCGTATTGAACAAAGAAAAAGCGAAGAATGACACGATAACGTTTTACATTCTCCGCAGTTAAATAAGTCGTTTCTGTAACCGGCTTCATTAATTTATCTGTAATCTGCATAATGTATCTCCTCGTATGCTGCTTTTCCAGTAAAAATTTTCTTTTTACCAAGATAGCATAAACGAAGGTAAGATACAAGGAAATTTCATACGGGACAGTAACATTTTACTTTCATAAAACCATTGATCATTGTCCCTTTCTTTAAACTGCTGAATTTTTTTCATAAAGATAATGAGCCTCAATCATTCAAAGAACAATTAAAGCTCATGACCGATTCAGCCCAAAATTAATTATCACAACTTTTAAAAAATCAATAGTTTTATGTTATTTCTTTTTTTCTAAATATAAAACATATCATTATAGTTATAATCCAGACAAACCAAATCACATACTTAATATAATATTTCCATCTGCAAGGTCACAGGCTACAAACGGGATAAAGTAAAACGGTATCGTGAGCAGTTTCTGCTCAGGATTATATCCGTAATTATTCTTTGATACCTTGATGGCATATTCAAACTTATTATGATTTGAGAATTTTTCCAGTGAGT
>JBGVLX010000116.1:0-19584 GCA_045124495.1 Lachnospiraceae bacterium | reverse complement strand
ATGCGGTCAAAATTAAATACATCCATATTATCATAGTCCAGCCAGACTGGTTTTACCAGGTCAGTGTTTGCACCTTCTCCATCTTCCGGTGCAGTTCCCATCTTAAAGGTTCTGACTTCCGAAACCAGTTCCAATCCTTCTGCAAAAACCAGAACACTGCCATCTTTTTCTTCCTTGGTACTAATATCAATATAGCTTGACAACTCGTCCAAAAGAAGATTTCTGGAGTCTCTTAAGTCATTGGCTGTATCAATCCGATTGGATTCTGCCCTACTTATCTTTTTATTTAAATCTAAGATTTCCTCTGCAATTTCATTAATGCGATCTACTTTCTTAGCAATCTCATCATTTAAATTCGTCTGATAAGTCTTTAACTGGGTGCTGATTTCCTTCGCCTGATTTAAAACAGACACTGCGGAGGATACCAAAGTACCTCTGCTGGCAAGACTTAAAGAGTCTTTCTTTAATTCTTCCAGTGAGTTTCTAAACTCATTCAAATTATCAGAAAATGTACTTCCCTGCATTTCTGCAAAATAACCCTGTACTTCTGTCAATGCACTAGCCTGTGCACTGTAGAAACTCAATCTTCCGCTTTCATCACGGTAAGCCGTATCTAAAAACTGGTCTCTTACCTGTCTTACTTTTATAAAATGTGTTCCTGTTCCGGCAAAGAAATCGTTATTATTATTTCCCTGACGTAAATTTACATAAAGGGCATCTCCTAATAAAACCTGCTGTCTGGAATAACCCTCTGTATCTACATTCGCTAAATTATGTGCTGTAGTGTTTAGCGCATTCTGATTCGTCATCAGACCACTTGCACCTATATATAAACCCGACATGGATCCAACTGCCATATTATGTCACCTTCATTTCTTCGTATTTCTTTTATCTCTTACAATTCAAACATAAATCCGCTCATTCTATGATTTCGTATCAAATAACGACCGGTCTGTTCCCCCCGGTTCTACGTTATATGCACCTTTGGTATAATTCGCCGTATCTGGTGCAACCTGTGTGTTCTGCAATAAATTAATACTAAACTCTGCCATTTCCAAAGAGTCCTTAATTAAGTTCCGGTTATGTTCATTCCTGTCTCTTAGCTCATAAACAATACTCTTTAGACGTTTATATCCATCCTGTAGCCGTTCCTGTACCTCCGGCTGACTTTCCATTAATTCAATCAGCTCCGGAAGCTTCACTGTTCCAGGTCTTTTACCCAAGACCATACAAATGTCATACATGGATTCTTCCCGCTTCTTTTCCAAGGAATTTAACTGTTCTACCTGTCTTTGTTCTACTTCAGTAATCTGGGACAATTCTTCCAGATTTCCTTTGATAATAACCGATGTCTTCTTTGCTGCGGTTTCTAATAGTGCCTCATGCACCTCAACTTCCTGTTCTATTACATCCATTAACACTTCTATGATACTTGCCATAAATGTTACCTGTCCTCAAAAGTTAGTTTTTATTCTTATATGCTTCTAATAATTTGTTCGCAAAATCTTCTGTACTTACCTGATAAGTGCCATCTGCCATGGAAGCTTTAATGGCTGCTACCTTATCTTCTCTGACATCAGATGCTGCTGATACTGCTGCTTTTGCTACTTGATAGTCTTTTCCTAAAGTAGAAAGTTCTAACTGGTCTTTCTTTCCTGTGGAAGTGGTTTTCGTAGTGCCCTTAGTAGCATTCGTGTTATAAATCTGACTTACCTGCATCATGGAACTAATTCTCATAATCGAACCCTTCTTTCTATCATAAATTCATGTCAAAAGACATTTCGTTACCGTTTACCTACAAGCAATAACGACATTCCTTCTTTTCCTATATTATGTTTATCGTATCTTTTCTTAAATCTCTTAACCCTTAATTTTTCTTTTTTTCTTTTTTTCTTTTTTCTTTTTTTCTTTTTTCTTTTTTTCTTTTTTCTTTTATAGAGGCGTACTTTCTTTCCCACAAAGAAAAAATATGGCATGAACGAACAACTGTCGTTCATGCCACATCTTAATACTCTTTTTAATTTTTATCCAAAAACCGCATTCTGGCTTCTTCTGACTGTTTTTTCTGACGTGTCAATGGTTCTTCTTTTGGCTTAATGCTATTCGTAAAGCCAGTGTGTAACTGTTCCTTACACTTATCGCAAAACCGTCCTGTCCGGATGGTTCTTCCGCAGGATTCACATTCAATGGCTACCATGGAATCTTCTGAGAATACCAGTCTTTCTTCTCTTACCCAGCGTTTCAACTGACTTACCGTTACTTCATTATCTTCCGCAATCTTGGAAAGTGGAACGCACTTATTCTCTTGTATGTATTCCTTTACCTTCTGAAACTTCTTTTCCAATTCAGCGTTACAACCCGGACAAAGCGGAGCACCGCTGATATAGTTAAACATCTTTCCGCATCCTTTACAATTACGAACGTCCATTATTTCCACCTCCATTATGAACAATATGACAACTGTGATTCATATCCAAACATATCCGACCTACATTACATCGGTGCCGATGCCAATACAGGTTACATACACCTTCTTCACACCTGCGTCTTTCAAAACACCGGCACATGCCGAAACAGTCGCCCCTGTAGTATAAATGTCATCTACCAATAATATATGGTTTAATTTTACTACATTTTTACCTATTTTAAAAGCCTTTTTTATGTTTTTTTTACGTTCTCCTGCTGTTAATTCTTTTTGGGCCACTGTACTTACGGTTCTTATCAGATAATTCTTATAAACAGGCCGTTCTAGCATCTTGCCAATCTCTTTTGCCAATAGATAAGCCTGGTTATACCCTCTTACTTTTTCCTTTTTCCAATGCATGGGAATTGGAACAATTCCGTCTACCTGCAGCCGTTTTAACTCTGTCAGGGTTTCTTTTCCTAATTCCCGGATTAAAATCCGGCCAACCTGACGGTCATTCTTATATTTAAACCTCGCCAGTGCTTCCGGCACCCTCTTTCGGTAAAGAAGCATAGGATATGCTTTATCGTACTCGGGCATTTTATTCCTGCAATTGGTGCAAAATTCGTATTCTTCTTTTTCTATGGGCTTTCCACACTTCATGCAAAATGGTGGTCTTCGCCTTGGAAGTTCCGAAAGACAGGTTTTACATATCTTATTTCCTCCTCTTTCCTGCACTTCATTGCAAAACGGGCATCTTGGCGGATATAAGAGTTCCATCCCTTTTTCCCATAAATTCCACTGCATTTTATCCCCTCTTTCTCTCCCCATGTTCCATTCTTTCTACCACATCTGTTCCTGTTTCGCTTCGACATTTTTTCTACCACATCTGTTCCTGTTTCGCTTCAACAATTTTTTCTACCATATCTGTTCCTGTTTCGCTTCGACAATTCTTTGCGCAAGGCTGGTATACCGCTTTAACTCCCTTACATTTCTTATCATATCCAGAACCTTACTTTTACTTCCTATAATCGAAACACTTTGCTTTGCTCTGGTAACGGCAGTATATAGCAGATTTCGGTTAAACAAAACCGGAGGTCCCTGTAAAATCGGCATTACCACAACAGGATACTCGCTTCCCTGGGATTTATGAATGGTAATGGCATAGGCAAGTTCCAATTCATCCAATTCAGAAAATGGATATTTCGCCACTCTCTTGTCATCAAATTCCACCGTAACTTCCTCTGTATAATAACTGATTTCCCGAATGACCCCTACATCACCATTAAAGGCTCCCACTCCTTTATCTACCTGAAATCCTTTTTCATTCCGTACTTCCCACTCCAGTTTATAATTATTCTTTATCTGCATCACCTTATCCCCGGTTCGAAACAGCATCCCCCTGACTTCTTTTTCCGCCTTTTTACCATCCGGCGGATTTAAATTGTTTTGAAGTACTTTATTTAAATACTCTACCCCTAATTCTCCTTTCTTCATAGGGGAAAGTACCTGAATTTCCATAGGAGAAATTTTAAAATGTTTCGGTAATACCTCTTTTACCATGTGTACCACAATTCCTGCCACTTCCGTAACCTGATGTTTCTCTAGAAAGCAAAAATCGGTATACTTATTACTTAATTCAATGACCTCACCGGCATTAATTTTATGTGCATTGACCACAATATTGCTCTGGTTTGTCTGGCGGAAGATTTTCGTAAGCTTTACCACTGCAAATTCCTTGGATGCAATCATATCTTTTAATACATTTCCTGCCCCCACACTAGGCAGCTGGTTCACATCCCCTACCAGAATCAGACGGCATCCTTTCACTAAAGCTAGTAACAAAGAATCCATAAGAAAAATATCTACCATGGACATTTCGTCAATAATAACCACATCGGCCTCTAAAGGATTTTCCTCATTCCGTTCAAAGCGGGAATGGCCTTTTTCTTCTATTTCTCCATTTACTTCTAAAAGCCGGTGAATCGTGGAAGCATCCCTTCCGGTAGCTTCTGACATACGCTTGGCAGCCCGCCCTGTAGGTGCTGCCAATAAAAGCTTCTGCCCTGTCTTTTCAAAATATCGAATCATACTGTTAATGGTGGTGGTTTTTCCTGTTCCGGGACCTCCGGTTACAATGGTAACTCCATGCCTTGCCGCCGCCCTTATGGCTTCCTCCTGCTTTTCATCCAGTACCATCTGCTTTTCGTTTTCAATGCTTAAAAAAGCTGCTTCTTCCTCTTCTTCCTTTACCTGAAATTCTACGTTTAACTCACATAGCTTATTGGCTATTTTTAACTCCAGGTAATATAATTTTGCCAGATATACTACCTCTTCTTCTCCTAGTTCTTTCAAAACCACTTTACGGTCAATGGCTAAATCCATGACATTTTTTTCCAGCAACTCTCCATCCACCTGAAGCAGTGAAATCCCTCTTTCTTTTAATCTGCTCAAAGGATAATAAACATTTCCATTTGCCACCTCTTCCTGCAGAATAAATAAAATCCCTGCACGGATACGGTGATTGGAAAGCAACTGGATTCCGCTTCGTTTGGCAATCTCATCTGCAGTGTGAAATCCTACTCCACTGATATCTTCTGCCAGCTGGTATGGATTTTCCCGAATCACCTCATACACATTCGGACCATACTCTTCGTAAATTTTTACCGACAACTGACTTGATACTCCATATTCCGCCAAAAACATCATTGCCTGCCGCATTCCCTGCTTTTCCTGGAACTGTACCACAATCTCTTGTGCCTTTTTTTCTGAAATGCCGGTAATCTCGCTAAGGCGCTCTCCTTCTTCTTCGATAATCCGGAAGGTATCCATTTTAAATTTTTTCACTATTTTTGCCGCCAGTTTTGGTCCCAGCCCTTTGATGGCACCTGAGCCTAAATAGCGTTCCATACTTTTTACATCATCCGGTATTTTAATTTCGTAGGATTCTACTTGAAATTGAATGCCATGGTTTTTATTATCGATATATCCTCCCTTGGCACTTAGATATTCCCCTTCACTGATAAAGGGAAACTTACCAACGACTTTTTCTTCTTCTCCGTTTATGGATACTAACTGTAATACGGAATAGCCATTTTCTTCATTCCGATAAATAATGTGTTCAACATAGCCTTCGATGCTGGTATCCTGTGACATATACTTCTCCTTTTCTAAATCATATGTCCTTAGGCAATTGCGAAACTAGCAAAACCTATATTAAGTGATTCAAAAGAAACAAATACATAAGCAGGCGCTTGGACGGCCGTCGGTACTTAATGAGCGACTTGTCGCGAATTTAGTACCGCTACGAGCCGAACGCAGCGAGAGCGTGCCTGCATTGTTTTGTTACTTTTGAATCACTTTCACATAAAATATTATAGTTTCGCAATCCCCTAATCATATGTCCTTTTTATGAAGGAATTTGTTCCTGTTCACCTGTTAATAGGAACAGAAATTTACCTAAGGGTCTGATTTGTTTCTAAGTAAATTTACCACAAATGAAAACTTAGCCCGCCAAATATCAGTATCTCTTACAGGAAATTCTGCAATAGACACAAGCACTTAGCAGGCTCTTTATAGCATGACTGCGGTATTTAGAAAGCAAACTTCCTTTTTGCTCCTATCACTGACTACATCGTTCTTTTCATTTGTTCATATAGCATCTTTGCAATTCCAATGCCTTCACCTTCTGCAGCCTCTGCTGCATACTCCTGATATAACATTTCCTTAAAATAGGACTCTGTTTCACTTTCTTCTGTTAACTCACTCTTAATGACTGTTTTTTGCATCTGTTTCATTAACTGTTCTATGAAATATGCTTCAAATTCCCGACAGGCACCCATCAACTCTTCGTCTGTGGAATTTACGAGGGAAGAATTGGTCATATTCTGAATGCTTGTACTTGTATTGGAGGAAGTTATACTTGAAGCATATTGAAACATATCGCCACCAACATTAATAGACATATTATCACTTCCAATCTTTTATAAAATCCCAAAGTCATGTTTTTTCATGCGAGCATGAAAAACATGACCTTTTGACCCTGGTGATACCTGCGAATTGCTCCGCACTTTGTGGTATCATATTATATTATCTCTTTAAGTTATTTGCCTGTTCCAACATGGTATCTGCAGTGGTAATAGCCTTGGAGTTCATTTCATAAGCTCTTTGTGCTACGATTAAGTTTACCATCTCATCTACAATCTGAACATTGGAACCTTCCAGGTAATTCTGATGCACAAGACTTCTCTTTAATCCTTGGGAGGTAAGTTCATCCATAGGATTACCAGAGGCCGCTGTCGCCTTAAAACAACTGCCGGAGGCTTTTTCCAATCCTGCCGGATTGTTAAACTGAACCAAACCAAACTGAATATCTAAATCCACCGGATCTCCCTGTTTATTGGTTGCACTGAATCTGCCCTCAGTGTCTACTGCTACTTCCATGGCGTTATAATCATCCGGTATGATGATGGCCTGATTATTTGCATCCAGTACCGGCAATCCTTCTGCCGTACAAAGCATGTTTCCTCCTTCTACCGGTGATACAATAAAGGAAGCACTTCTGGTATATAAAGTTTCCCCGTTCTGGTTGCGAACCTTAAAGAAACCTTCTCCTTCAATGGCAAATGCAAGATTGTACTCACTTTCATATAAATTTCCCTGAGTAAATACTGTAGTAATGGCTGCGGTACGAACACCAAGTCCTACCTGGGCATTTACTGGCTTTAATACGTTATCGCTGTTAGTAGACTGTGTCTGTAAATTCTGGTAAAGAAGGGATTTAAATTCTGCTTCTCCCTTTTTAAATCCTGTGGTATTTACGTTAGCAATATTATTGGAAATATTATCTACATTTGTCTGTTGTGTAATCATTCCGGACGCTGCGGTCCATAATGCTCTCATCATAAGCCCTCACCCTTATACCTTTCCAACTTCGTTGATTACTTTATCCAAAGTAGAATCAACGGTTTGTATCATTTTCTGATTTGCTTCATAAGCTCTGGAAATCGTAATCATCTGCACCATTTCATTGATTACATTTACATTTGACATTTCCTCAAATCCCTGATGTACAATTCCTGTAGCAGACTTTAACAAACTTCCTTCTCCATCTGCCGTCAAATCATTCATGGAGTAGCTCACCGGTTCCTGCACCAATTCAAATAAGTTTTCTCCATACTTTAAAACATAATCTGTATTTGCAAAATCTACAATGTTTAATCTCGCAATATTTTGTTTATTGATAGCGACATTCCCCAAGGAATCAAAGCTCACATCCAGCTGTGGCTGATCGACAGGAATGTATATTCTTTGTAAATTGGAATCCAGCACCGCATCCCCGTCTTTCGTAACCAACAACCCTTCATTGGTCACCGCGAAATTTCCGTCTCTGGTAAAGCGGATATGTTCTACATTATCTTTATCCAGCATGCTGATGGTAAAAAATCCATCTCCCTCCATTGCCAGATCATATGTATTACCAGTTTCCCTTAAATTACCCTGGGAATAATCAAAATATGTCTCCCCGACTTTTACACCCAGGCTCATATTTCCAATGTTCTGGTTCAGAAAATGAACCGTAGGATCGTCTACCTTTATGGCTAATACATCCGAAAATGCTTTGGATGTCATTCCTTCTTTTTTATATGCTGTGGTAGCTGAATTTGCAAGATTATTGGAAACAACATCCAATCTCTTTTGTTCGTTTACCATGCCTGTCCAGGCAGTATATAAACCACGAACCATGTTATACCCCCCTTTTTTTGTTAAAATGCAATCCTTTCGCGCAAAACGGGCAAATACTGCATAGTTCCCAATGCAGTATCTCCTTCGTTTACCTTGAAATTCCCGTTTTCATGAAACATCGTTCATAAACCGGATGCTTATTTTATTCTACGTTATCTCTTTTTTCTGTTAAGAATTCAATGTACTTTCCGGTACCAATAGCAACACAACGCATAGAGTCTTCTGCTGTCATGGTAGTAATTCCGGTCTTTTCTTCGATTAATTCTTCCAGTCCGTGAAGCAATGCCCCACCACCGGTTAATACAATTCCTCTGTCAGAAATATCTGCTGCAAGTTCCGGCGGAGTGCGTTCCAATACACTGTGAACGGCATCTACAATCTGGGAAGTAGTTTCTTTTAACGCTTCCACTGTTTCTTCTGAACTTACGGTAATGGTCTTAGGTAGGCCGGTTACCAGGTTACGGCCTCTTACATCCATGGTAATCGGTTCCGGTCTCTTATAGCAGGTACCGATGTTAATTTTTATTTCTTCTGCAGTACGTTCACCAATTAAAAGATTATGTTTCTTTCTCATATAACGTACAATGGCTTCGTCAAAATCATCTCCGGCAATTTTAATGGAAGTGCTTACTACAGTACCTCCCAAAGAGATTACTGCGATATCAGAGGTACCTCCACCGATATCTACGATCATATTTCCACATGGCTTCGCAATGTCAATTCCGGCTCCAATGGCTGCTGCAACAGGTTCTTCGATAATGGAAACCTCTCTTGCACCTGCGGAATAAGTGGCATCCTCTACCGCCTTCTTTTCTACTTCTGTGGCACCACTAGGTACACAGACACTGATTCTAGGTTTTCTTCCGAAGAAGTTCTTACCTACTGCCTTCTGAATGAAATATTTTACCATCTTTTCCGTGATGGTATAATCCGAAATAACACCCTGTCTTAATGGTCTTACTGCCACAATATTTCCCGGAGTTCTTCCAAGCATTAGTCTCGCTTCTTCTCCAATGGCTTTAATCTTATTTGTATTTCTATCAAAGGCAACTACGGATGGTTCCTTAAGAACTACTCCCTTTCCTTTTACATATACTAAAATACTGGCTGTTCCCAAATCAATCCCGATATCTGCGCTTGCCATACTGATCCTCCATTCATCCTGTTACTTTCTAACTTTTTATTATTTGGGTTCTAAGAACTAATCCTCAATGATTCACGACACATCTTGTAAACCACATTCCGGCGAAAAATCATCCGGATAACAACAATAATCCTAATCCTGCCTGTGAAATATTTCATGCAATCAAATACAGGCGTGTATTTTTCATCTTCTTTATATCTTATCCCTAATTTGCTTTTTTAAACATACACAATTAATTATATACGAATATTATATTTTTTCAATTCTTTTTTTCGACATTTGCACAAATTTTTTTAACCCTTTTTTTAAGTTTTTTCTTTTAGAAAAAAAAAGAATGTATCCATGGTTTCATTGTGGATTTTTAAGTGGATTTTTTAAGTAAAAAAAGAAACAAAATATACTTCCCGTAACAAGACGGTTTTGTAATTTTTGTTTCTTCTTTTGCTTTTCCCCAACAATTCAAGTTGTTTCTTCTTTTGCATTCCCTTAACAATTCAGAATGATTCAGGCTATATTTCTTTCATTACAATCAATCTGGCATCTCTTCCATCGGTCCACTGAATGGACATTTCCTTCAGTTTCATGATTTTATTTAAGGACTTATTAAAAAATTCCTTTTCATAAATGTCTGTTTTTCTGCTGTTTTGATATTTCGCACAGGCATCACATGCCGCAGGCTCTACTTCAATTACTTCACGGCAGGTTCTTCCAACAATATCTCCAAAGATTTCCTTTGCCTTCTCATTGGCATAAAGAATCCGGCAATTTTCTAGATCCCGCACATACATACACTCATCCACATCATCAAAAGCACTAAGGAGCATATTGGTAGTAGCTTTCGCCATTTCTTTCTGGTGTTTTCGAACCAATACTCCCTGCAGCATATTGGTAATATTCTTACAAAATTGTATGGTAGTATCATCAAATACACGATATTTTTCAAATTCAAAGAACGCAACACAACCTATCTGCTTTCCATATTGAACCACCGGAAGAATCAATAAAGCATTCATTCCAAAGTTTTCAAAGTGTTCCACATCCTTTGGCAACAAATTATCTTTATTAAGGGCAATGTAACCATCTCTTTCCAACCGGATACGGTTTGTAGTAAAGGAATCCCCAATCACCATCCGTTCCTTATCTTTGATTTCTGTTCCATCGTTCCATTCATAAATAATATGTCCATCGGTTCCACGTTCAACATGGGTGGATTCAAACCCAAAGAAAACAATCTTGCTAAATTCCAGATATCTTCCTACGGTATCGAAAATGGCGTAGAAATTCTCTTCGCTGTCTTCCACAGAATTTAAACGGTCTAAAATTTCCGTTTCAATCTGGCTGCGTTTCAAATCCTCTTTCAACAGGATTTCCGCCATCTTAATTCTTTCTGCTTCTCTTTCCTTCACAACTCCAGAATAAACATTATCAGAAATACTCTTTACATAGCTGATAACCGAACCTAACACATCCTGTAAATGTTCATACTGTTCTTTGGTATAACATCCCACAACAAAGGTTGCAATATGGTACTCTTTCACCAATATAGGAAGTAGTACGAATTTTGCCCCGGAGACTTTCTGGGAAAGTTCCACAAAATTAGGGACAATTTCCTGCATCTTTTTCTCGCAGGCTTCTTTCATGATTTGCTTATATTCCGGATAGTCAAAAATATCATAAAACTCACCCATGTAGGTCATGGGACCCTGTGGCGGACAAATCAGCTTTCCTGAACGGTCCACCGCTGCTGCATATAAGCCACTTAATTTTGAAAAAGTTTCCACGATTTCCTGCATTACATCACTAGAGAAGGTATGTACAAAATCCGTTTCATCAATTTCTTCTTCCTGCAACACCGCATCCAGCTGACCTTTTAGTTTGATATTTTCCTCGCTGATACTCTTTTCTCTTTGTCTTTCATCTGTGATATCCATAAGAACCGTTTCAATCCGGATACTGTCATCTGCTTCATATGTAACCATATTATCCGAATGTACCCATATGATTCGTCCTTCATTGTTTTTTACATGAAAACGACATTTGTAACTTGTGGCACCGGTATTAATGGCTCCCCACATTTTATTTTGTATTTCTTCATAATCTTCTTCTGATAACAACCGTTTTAATCCACTATTTCCTTCCCAGATATCATGAATCCGGATGCCATACTGAGAAATATTAGGGGAAACATATAGCACACTGGCATCCGGTCCATTAATTCTTCGGACCATTACTACATATTTACTCTTCATCACAGCGGATTCTAAAAATCCAAACTGAATTTCACGATTCCTATAGGCTGTATTGTTCATAATCACCATGTCTATGCTTTCCGGATTTCCATATTTATCACGGATCACATGAACATGGTCTGTAACAGAAACGATTTCCCTGGATTCTGTCACAACACGATATTCCCTGTAAAAATCTGTAATACCCTGTTGGATATTTTCATAAACCATGTTCGTAAAACGCTCAAAATCATCCGGATGAATCAGGGTTGTCCAGTCTACTCTTTCTTCGTACAATTCCTGACTCGTATAGCCAAACTGATTAATATTCTTAGAAATATATTCCAGCTTCCATTTATTTTTAATGTACATTCTCGCGAATACAACGTTAGAGCAATTTACTAACTTCTCCAATATCACTCTTTCCACTGACGAATCCATACTCTTTCACCCTTTCTGTTTCCTTTATCCAGACAGTTTTTTATCTGTTTCAATTTATTTCAAACAGTTTTTTCTGTTTCTATTTCTTTCACACAGTTTTATGTGTTTCCGTTTATTTCAAACAGTTTTATCTATTTCTATTCATTCACTTCACAGTCACAGTCATCATCACCATGGCCATCTATATTACCAATCATATCCCTGCCACGTACACGGTAACGATCCTTCGCCGTATTTACCAGTTCTTCAAACTTTGCCATAAAGGCTCTAACTTCGTGCATATTCTTAATATCCACTTCCGGCTGATAGGTATCGTTGGCATGAAACGTTAATGTTCCATAATTAAAAATCCTCCCCCAAAGTCCGATGTTTAACTTTTTATCCGTAACACGGTATAATTCAACTTCTTCCTCATGAATTCCAATAATTCCGGTACGAATGATAAACTTATCCTCAAGTAAAATATATCTTGTAAAAGATAAAGGCAGGCCAAACAAGGTACGTTTGCGGTCTTTCCATACAATATTTTCATAATCTTTCATATTACACGTTTCCTTTCGTTCATTTTTTGTTTTCCGGTAGTGTTGGAAAAAATGTAGCCTTTTTCCTCTCAGTCACCAAAATGAATATATTCAATAAATCCAATGGCAAGCACCATAACCTTATCTGCACCCTGTTTTACGGATACATGGAACACTTCCTGAGTATTCTCCAGTTCTTCAAGTTTTCTGTTGGTTACTTCTGCCAGCAAATCTTTTTCTCTTACTTCGTTTAGTAAAAAGATTCTGTCATCAATGTTACTGTCTTCCATTAGTCCTTTGATTTCCATAAGGAACTGTTTATGTAAGCCTCTTTCGTAAAGATACTGGGTGGCAACATTTTTTTTCTGCACATGAAATTCTTCTTTTCCTTCCAGACTTACGATGTAATCATCACTTTGTTCCAGACTCATATCAATGGTTCCTAATTTTTCATCAAAAACATTCCATATGGTATATTTTTTCTGGCCTATCATCTGGCGAATCTTATATAGCAAAATTAAATTTGGATTCGTTACATAATATTCCGTCTCTTCATGAATAAATTTTACCTGTCTTGCAAATAACTCAATGGCCTCTGTTCCACTGATAATATCTACAAACTGGACACCAGTCGGTACAACGATCTTACGTTTTTCCGTTTCTGCCTCTTCGATGGTTAACTCTCCAATGACTTCCTGTTCCCTCGGTTCAAATCTTTCTTCCTGCTTACTCGGTTTATAATCCTTCGCATACTCAATTTCATGTTTTTCTTCCATTAAGGTTTTTACATTTTCAATGATGCGGGCCTCCACCTGCTGTTTCACACTATTTTGCACCAAATCCGTATCCAGCTGTTCCTTCGGCATTTCATAATATTTCTGTGGTTCTTCTGTATTTAAATATTCCTTACGGATTTCCTCCTTGATTTCTTCCTCGGTCTTTACTTCTTTTATCTCCTGTTTTATCTCCTGAGTAGGAATCGGATCCGCCCAAGGATCATCCGAATATACATCCACCGGATAAATCGGTTTCATAAGGTCTTCTTTCGTCTGAGCACTCACTTGTCCTCCGGTAAATGTCTCCTGCTCTTTCCGTAATTTTTTAAACATCCGGCTGAAAAAATTAGAAATCTTCGTCTTTAAATCTGACATACTTCTCCTTCTCCTCACTAAAAAATTAAAACTACACCCACCATATACACTATTACTTTTTATTATAATGAATTCAGACCCTTTTATCAACCTTTTTTTGATTTTATTTTTATGCAATTATACTAAATTTTTTCAAAGTATATGGAACTTTTTAACAGATATTTATACAAATCCCACACCCGACATTTATGATTCATCCTACGGTTTTGAAACCGGTATGGATAGTCTGATTTCTTACCAGACACGCCCATCCAAATCAAAATTCATTTCATATTCAAACTCTTCATAACTTTCCAGGGATCCCGCTCTTTCTTTATAGGCTTCTTGCTGCTGCTTTTGCAGATTTTCTTTGATATCCTGTTCTTTTGTCTCATCGTCCTTTTTTTCTTTCGGATCATCATTGGAGCGATTATCGTCATCTATGTCTTTTTTCTTTGTTTTCTCCAGTTCTTCTATCATTTCATCGATTTCTTCTTTTAATTCTTCTGCAGTTTCATTATGCCCGTCCCCATTTTCTGTTGCGCAGTTATTTTCCAACAATATATTTCGTGCTTCTTTTAAGGTTTCGAGGGAAGATTCCACCTTCTCTTCACTGTCATAGTCTTTTCCCATATTTTTTATCATGGCAAGAGCCAGGTTAATCCTCACGGAGCATTCACGGTCTTTCCCTGGTTTTAGCTCAAGGGCAGTTTTATATTCAGTGATTGCATTTTCATATTCCTCATTCTGATAATAAATATTTCCCATATTATAATGTGCCACATAGGGCTGAATCCAATTACCGGATTGCAAAGGACCGGCATCTATTGAATAGTTTTCCTGTTCATATTGCTCTATCACGTATTCATTATATATATACTGGAATCCTAGTTTTGCACAAACTATGAACATTAGAACATACACACCTGCAATGATTCTTTTTTTCACGTTCTCTTTTCCTCCCTTTTTAGGCGCTTGCGAAACTATAATATTTTACTTGAATGCAGATACCGGTTATATTTTTCTCTTATAATAAACGTAATCAAAAATCAGCAGAAAAAGTAACGGTATCACAAAAAAGTAATAAGTTTCCACATAGCCTTTTTTGCTGTCATTTTCATCGTAGGCTCCATGTTTTCCAATCTCTTTTTGTAATTTTTTAATCTCATCATTGATTTGAGACTGCTTTGTCATATGAACATAATCAATCCCTAAATCCTCTGCTATCTGCTTTAAGTTTTCTTCGTCTATTTTAGAAATGGCTTTTACTTCGTTGTAATCATCATCATAGTAGTAGAGATATTCCGGCTCCTCATCATCTCCTGCGAATTTAAGGGGGCGCATAGCTCCTCCTTTTTTCGTTCCATATCCTAACACCGCTCCGGCATCTACATATTGTTCTAATTCGTCATAAGATTTTAGTTCTTCACTGCTGATGACTTCCCCATCGCTGATGAAAAATATCATCTTATAGGTATCTCTTTCATTTTTCAATATATCATCCAATTTTGACATCACATCATTGAGGGATGTACCATTGGCATAGTATTCTGTCTGTCCGTTCAGCACCTCTATGGCCTGTAATGCCATATTGGAATCAATGGTGTATGGCATCATTTTTTTCACGGAATTTCCAAAGGTTACCACCGAAAAGGAAGCCCCTGGAAATTGTTCCATGATGTATTTGCAATCTTCTTTTACTGCATCGATTCTTCTACTATCGCCGTCATAATCCTCTGCCAGCATACTAATGGTATTATCGATCACAAATAAAATATCCACACGACTGGATAGATTGTTCACATCTTTTCCCGGAACCATGATTCTTAAATTAATGACAAATAACAGAATCAAAATCAAAATCTGCCTTATGTAATGAAATATGCCTTTTCTTTTAAAAAATAGTAATAGTATACATAGGATTCCCATCAACCAGACTGGGATGATTGGATTTATTATCATAGCTTTACCTTTCTGCTTAATGCAAAATATAGTCCACTAAACAGGACCATACATAAAAATACAATTTGTGGCTGGTCGTAAATTATGGTTTCTACTTTGTTCATGGAGGATGTTTTCGTTTTTTCAATCTCTTCAATCAGATGCTTAAATGCGCCGGAGGAGGTACTTTTATAATATTTTCCTCCTGTACTCTCCACCGCACTTTGAAAAGAATCTTCCTCTGCCACATATTCCGGAGCCATGGCAAATACTTTTACCTCATTCTTCTTACAGAGTTTTGCGGCTTCCTCAAGGGAGACATAAGGGGTTCCATTCAATTCATTATCTGTTGTAAAAATAATGATTCTAGAACGTTCTTGATTCTCTGTCAAATCTGGAAAATTATAAAGGCAAGACGCCAGTCCGTCTCCAATCAGGGAACTTCCTTCCTCGATTAATGTTCCTTCATACTTGTAATAATACGTCTCAAAATCAAAATCCTCATCGTCAGAAATTTCATAATCCTCTTCATATAACTCAATACTTGTCTCAAAAGAGGCTAAAAGCTGATCTAACGTCTCTAACACATATTCATAATCATTGGTAAGGGGTACCAAAAGTACGGATTGTCCATTAAATATCGTAATTCCAAAGCGTTCTCCATCTAATTTTCTGACCACTTCTTTTAACTCATGGCACATTTCTACATTCAGCTCATCCATGGAAACCGAAACGTCCATGCATAAGAAAATGTCTCTGTTTCGAAGTTCTGTGTTTACCTGCTCCACCCTTGCCGGTCTTGATAAAAGGACAAAACCGCAGACAATGGCAATGAAAAGGCATAAAAGTGCCATAGTGGAAAATATGTGATACTGTCTTTTTAGTTTTTGATAGAGTTGCGTTTCTTCGATAAAATCTGTATTTGCGACCTTTTTCCCTTCTTTGTAAGTGGATTTTTTCTTGTGCCCAAATACAGCTAATCCAATGAGAACAACAACGCCTACTGCTATTACCCAAGGATATATTAATTTCATTCTTCTATTCCCTTCCCTGTTTTTATTCGTTCCTCTTTTTCTATTACTTTTCTTGTTTTTTATTCCTTCCACTCTTCGATTACTTTTCTTGCTTTCGTTATGGAAGCATAGATATCACCGTTTTTATCTATGGCAAATTCCGGGGCATAACACTCACTAATGACAGAATACAGTCCGGATATATTGGTTTTCTTAATTTCTTCCAAAGTATAATTATGTACTTTTATCCCGGTGGCCTCATATACAAAATGTCTGGTGACTTTACTTAGTTCCTGATAAGCCTTTCGGTTGGATAATTTATGATTACGATATTTCATTTCTAATTCATTTAGCAGTCTAAAGTATTTTTCTTTGATATTTTCACGGTCTGCCGGTGTTATTTCTTTTTGCGGTCTGACTATCTTCTTTCTTTTTTGACTCCATTTTATTATGAGTATCAGGGCAGTCACTATGGACGCTGCCACAAATACTGCCACAACCATAATCATAACAAAGGAATAGGAATGCATCTCTTGTAATTTAACGCTGGTTTGCATATTTGTGTCCCTCCAGTAATTCAATGATTTTATCTACAATCTCTTCTTCACTATCAATTGAGATACTTATAATTTTGTTTTGCAGAAGTTTCTTTTCATTGTCTTCATATAATTTTTGTTTCATTTCCTGCTCCATCCGAAGTAGTTTTTTATTTCCAGAAATGAAGTCTGGTATATAGGAATTTTTATCCACGTCAAAGGCTTTTCCATCGGTGATTTTTGCATCGTTAATACTGATAAAGAGTACATTATGCTGATGAACCAGTTTTTTCAGCGTATTCTGGCTCATGTTTGCAATCCCCATAGGATCCGTTACCACAAAGAGAATCATGTTTCTTTTGATGTTTTTTACGATGTATTCCAATGTCTTTTCGATCTCTGTTTCATAGTCATCAAACAATTCTCTATCGTACTGTGTCAATATCTTTTCAATATTGTCTATTCCTGTTCGAAATGGATAAAATTGTATCTTCCCGTTTCTGTTATAAATTGCTCCTACATTATCTCCGTTTTGCGCCGCCAGATACCCAATGACACCTCCGGCATTTAGGGCGATTTCTTTTTTTACCTGCTTACAATCTGTATGGGCAGACATACTCTTTCCGGTATCAAATACAATC
Source organism: Lachnospiraceae bacterium (assembly GCA_045124495.1). Taxonomy (GTDB): domain Bacteria; phylum Bacillota; class Clostridia; order Lachnospirales; family Lachnospiraceae; genus RGIG1668. The sequence continues at coordinate 1,840 of JBGVLX010000116.1, read as the reverse complement.
ATGATATTATGCTTTTTCTCTGCAATATATCTTTTTACCAGAACTTTTCCACTCCTTGAGGTGGCTTTCCAGTCAATGTCCCGGATGCTGTCGCCGGGATTATATTCCCTTAGATTTTCAAAATCCAGCCCATTTCCCTGATAAACGGATTTATAGGAACCGTCAAAAAGATTACTGGTCTTTTTATTGGCACTAATGCTTACTTTTGCTCTTATTTTTGCTACATAATTCATTTTCATGGCGTCTGAATTGCTCCTAAAATTGCATTTATAATTTTCTTCGCTAACATGAGTTTTTACTGCTTTGCAATTCATCCTTACGGTGTCTGAATTGCTCCTAAAATTGCATTTATGATGGTTTCTTCGCTGATATTATCTGCCACTGCTGCGTAATTTAACGTAATCCGGTGTCGTAACACACTATGGATTAAGGATTTTACATCATCTGGCGTTACGTAATTTCTGCAACACATGACAGCTATGGCCTTGGACACCTCCATCAGCGCAATGGCACCTCTTGTACTTGAACCCATGGTAACATATTCTGCCAATTCAGGAGAAATAAACTGCTCCGGATATCTGGTTGCATTGATGATGGCAATGATGTATCTCTTGATGGAGTCATCCATATACACCCGTTTCACCAACTGTTGCAAATATACTACATCCGAAAGTTCCACCACGGATTTTTCCGGAAGAAAGGCATCCTGTTCAATCCGGTTTAAAATCGTAAATTCTTCATTCATATTAGGATAAGTCAGTTTTTCTTTCAGTAAAAACCGGTCTAACTGCGCTTCTGCTAATAAATAGGTTCCTTCCTGTTCAATTGGATTCTGGGTCGCAATTACCGTAAAGATGTCCGGCATCTTATACATACTGCCACCGATGGTAACCTGATGTTCCTGCATGACTTCTAACATCGCACTCTGGGTCTTGGCACTGGAACGGTTGATTTCATCCAGCAGCACAAAATTGGCATATACCGGTCCTAGTTTCGTGTCAAAGGAGTTGGTGGAATAATTTAAAACCTGGGTACCAATGATGTCGCTAGGGAGTAGGTCCGGGGTACACTGAATTCTCGAAAACGTACCGTTTACTGCCTCTGTTATGGTCTTGGCCGCCGTTGTCTTGGCAAGTCCCGGTACGGACTCAAGTAAAATATGCCCGTTACACATAATGGTGGCAAACAATGCTGTTCCAAGGTGCACCTGCCCCACCATCTTTTTATAATAATAATCTCTCATTTTAATTAGTATTTCTTTGCTTTTTTCAAGTTCCTGTTCGGTGATTCTCTCTGTGTTTTGCATGTTTGTCTCCTTATATATGTATTTGTTTCTTTTGAATCAATTACGCCCCTATGGTTGCTTTTTATCGTCCTATTTCCTTCCTTTTCAAGAACAAAACTTGTATACAGTTTAACCCATAATATGGTTTCTTTCAACTAAAAACAGCACCGGTCATATGAGAATTTTCTGACAGCCACCTAAATAATTAACAACCCTATGTTTACGTGGTGGAAATCCTTTGTTTTTTCTTAATATAAATAACCACAATGGCAGGCCACCCTTTCGGTGCCTGCCATGTAATACTAATCTTTCGTTAACTCCAATGTTTCAAGCAACGAATAATCCTCTAAAGAAACCGCCTTTACTTCCATCCTATTTGCTACATACAACACATCATCAATATAGATTCCTCTGGTTTGGTAGTGTGAAATCTGCTCTTCCATATTTGTTACAAATTCCCCATCTTCATAAGAGAAGCAATAATAGTACATATCCCCATCATACCGGTATGTGCTAATACCTATGATATTTTTATTGACATTGGCTAAAATAGCC
>JBGVLX010000115.1:0-2410 GCA_045124495.1 Lachnospiraceae bacterium | reverse complement strand
ACAAGCAGGAATTTATTGATTTCTGGGCTGTGCTTTTTTAGATAATCTCCTGAAGTGGCTAAAACCCTTGATTTTAGCTGGTTTGCGGAATTTTTAGTTAAATGACAACTTATCATAATTTATCGTAAAATCGTGTAATTTGATGCAAAAGTGTGTAGTAAAGTGTGTAGTAAAAATTTATTAGAACACATCAAATATCAATGTGAAATAAGAGGTCCATGTGCCGGTGAGGTGCATGGACTTTTCTTGCTTTATAGGAAAGTTCTCCTCTGGAGAACTTTTGAATTGAAAAGAGCCCACGTAAAGTGGGCATAGGAAAACAGAAGATGTGAAATTAAAAGATGTAAAAGCCTTCAACACCGGCTTCATCATCAAATAAATCATCTTCATTTAAGAAGTAATCCATGTCAAGAAGGTCATCCTCACTCATGGTGCGGATTTCATCAGCGGTCATACCTTCCGGCGGATTCAGTATGTATTTTTGTCTAAGTTCCTCTGTGCGTTGTTTAGCCATATGGTTATCCTCCAAATTTAGTAGATTTATTGTATCACAGTTGGAGGAGACTGTAAAAGCTAAGCGGGGACATGATGTGATTTTTGCATAGCCTTTTCGTATAATTCGTCCAGAGAAACATGCTGATGATTATGGTAAAGTTCCAGAAAAAGCATTTTTTGTCCACAGCAGGGACCCTGTAAGGGGTCGTAGCCAAAGGACAGTAAGGTGCATTCTCGCCAACGGTTAAAAGAAAGAAGGATCGAATGCTTTTCCTTTGAAATAGCACGATTTATCTTCTCATCGTTTTCGCGCCTGCGGGCATAAATGCCATAATAGCGGATTTGTTTGAAATGCTTTTCCGGGATGTGCTGGATAAGGCGTTCAATGAATTCAAGCGCAGGAATGGTTTCTTGCACATATGCATTATCTTCATGTCGGTTATAGTGAAAAGTAACAGATTCCCCATCGTAATTATCAATGCGGGAAGTTGCAATAACAGGCCGTCCAAGGTAGCGACCGATGTATTTGGCAACAACGCCAGGAGCACATTTGTTAGGCTTTGCATAGACATAGAAACCATTTTTATGATTGCGGTAACAGGCGGCTTTTGTTTTCTTGAAGGAGTCGCCGAGGCGGGCATGCAGTTCATTTAGTAACGCAGTCTGAAAGGAATCACGAAGGAGTTTGTAGTTGAAATGGGTAACGCTGCGCCAACGACCACTGTTGCCGATGCCACCTTCAGAAATGAGGCAATGAATATGCGGATGCCATTTCAGGTCACGACCAAAAGTATGAAGAACACAAATAAACCCGGGAGTAAAGGCTTCTGATTTGTTGAGTTTTTGAAACATGCGAGTGACAACACTGCTGACAGCAGAAAAGAGACAGTTTAAAAGAGTTCTGTCTTCAAGGAAAAGAGGCCATAGAGCATCATCAATGGTAAAAACACAATGACGGTGTTGGACATTGAGTATTTTAAACGACATAGAGGTGGTGCGTTCAATGGAATACTTTGTGCCGCAGGTAGGGCAGAATCGACTGTGACATCGAAATGGCACAAATTTAAGAGTGCCACAGGAAGAACAGCCGTACATGGCACCACCAAAGGCAGGGTCACCACAGTTAATCATACGGTCGACATTTTCGATGACGGATTGACGTGGGTGTAATGTATAAATCATTTCTTCATAATAATCTTGAAAAATATTTTGGAGTATGTTGCTCATGTAATTATTATCGAAGAATGGGAAGTAAAAAATAACCCTACCCCTCAAGAATGAGGGGCAGGGGAGCTGAAGTGTCGAAGACACTTTTTTGTATTAGATAGTGGTGGAGTTTGGAGACTAGGAAAACATAAAAGATATTTTGGTTAAAATTGACCGAAATATCTTATAAGAAACTTGCGAAAAATAAGAGAATGACGTATACTAAAAGAAATTTAGGGAAAAACTAACCGAAATATCTTTTAGGAGTATTTGATATGGAAAAAGAAATTAAGAGAGACTATTATTTAGAACAGTTAATAAAGCGTAAGGATAATGGATTGATTAAAATTGTGACAGGAATTAGAAGATGTGGGAAATCATATTTGCTACGTACGCTATTTAAAAAGCATTTAATAGAAAGTGGTGTAGACGAAAATCACATTATAGAGATGGCATTTGATTTGTATGATAACATTGAGTATCGAGATCCAAAGGTTTTCTACCCATGGGCAAAGGAACAGCTTAAGGATGAAGAAAAATATTATTTTCTTTTGGACGAAGTACAGCTACTGGATGAGTTTGTAAGCGTGCTGAATGGATTAGCAGATAAGAAGAATTGCGATGTTTTTGTAACCGGAAGTAATGCGAAGTTTCTTTCGCGAGATATAGCAACGGAATTCGGTGGCAGAGGGGATGAGGTTCATATGTA
>JBGVLX010000114.1:0-13074 GCA_045124495.1 Lachnospiraceae bacterium | reverse complement strand
TGTGTGATGCAGACCTTGGTACTGGGAGTATGCTTGTACGCAATGAAAGGTCTGGATTTAGGAATCAATATCCTGGTGTTCCTGTTTGTTATATTTCTTTTGGGCTTAATCTTTAGTACTTTAAGTATGTTTCTTGGGGTTATATTAGGAGATGTCATGAGTTCAAATTATGCGATGTTTACCATTTGGAGTATTTCCGCATTACTGGCTGGTTTATATTTTCCGATGAATGACACAACGGCAGCATTAAAAACCATCTCCTATCTTATGCCACAAAAATGGTTTATGGATGCTTCCGAATTGTTATTAGTAGGGGACAAAAGTGCTTATTCTATGTTATTATATGTTACAGTAGCATATTTGGTGGTCATTATCACTGTGGGAGGCGTAGGGCTTAAGATGAAGAGGCAGGAGTCGTAAATTTATAGGAAATTGTGAGAATGTAATATGCTGTATGAGAGTGATGCATTAAAATCCTTGAAAAGAAGGGAAGTAGATGATGGGAGAACAGTTTCGGAATCATTATTTTTTGGCAGTCAGGATAGGCTTGCTGCTGGTATTGGAAATCTATATTGTTTTGTCACAGTCTGTGTTAACAGGGGCATCTTTTAAGGTGCTCCTGCTTCTTGCGTTATTTGTTGGTGTGGTAGCAGGTAAGGAATTAGTGGAACGAAAAAAAAGAGGCTCTTTTTTGTTTTGGCGGTGGGACTTCTTTTTATTATTTTCTCAAGACTTGGAAATGCATTTTTATTGTTGGGCATTTTCCTTTGTTATGAGGTTCTTACCTATCTTAAACCGAATATGTTCTGGTATTTTCTACCTATTGGAATTGCTTTTGTTCCGGGACAGATGAATGGGTATCTGCATCTGATGGTGGCGTTGTTTATGAGTATCATTTATTTTCAGCATGATTTTGTGGTGGAGTCATACCGGAAGCAGTTGAAGGAAGATATTATAGTGGAACAATCTTTGAAACATAACATCTATCATAAAGAGCATGAAATGCGGGAGGAAATAAGAAAGAATTTAATTCTGGCCGAGAATCAGATGTTAGAGGAAAGGGAAAGACTTTCCCAGACTTTGCATGACAAGCTGGGACATAATATTAATGGTTCCGTGTATCAGTTAGAAGCAGTGAAAGTGTTGATGGAGCAAGAGCCGGAGGCTTCGAAAAAAATGATACAGGCAGTCATTGACCAGCTTAGAATGGGAATGGATGAGATTCGTGCCATACTGCGGAAACAACGTCCTAAGAAGTATAAACTGGCGGTGTTACAGATCGAAAAGTTATGTGAGGACTGCAGAAGGAAAGGCGTCATGGCGGAGTTGACCACGGAAGGCGATTTCGTCAAGGTGCCTGAGAAATATCTGGAAATAATTTTGGATAATGCTTATGAGGCGGTATCAAATTCCATGAAATATGCCAAGTGTACCAAAATTGAAATTAAGATTCATGTCATGAATCAGATGCTTCGTTGCAGTATCTCGGACAATGGTGTTGGTTGTGGGGAGATTGAGGATGGAATGGGCATTTCCGGTATGCGGCGTAGAGTGCGGGAAGTAAATGGTATTTTGGATTTTGAGACAGAGGCAGGATTCCGTATTAATATGTTGTTGCCATTGTAAATTGTATGCAAGTGATGCAATTACCTAAACAGTGATTAAGAAGGAAGGAGTGAATTTATGGAAAAGATTAAAGTAATGATTGCGGATGACAGTGATTTTGTAAGAGATGGAATGCGAATTATTCTGTCTGTGGATCCGGAATTTGAAGTGATTGGTTGTGCCTCCAATGGAAGAGAGGTAATAGAACTTGCAAAAAAGATGGCGCCGGACATTTTTCTGATGGATATTCAAATGCCGGAAATGGATGGAATCGAAGCTACCAAGTACATAGTAGAGCAAAATCTTGGAAAAGTACTAATCCTTACCACCTTTGATGATGATGAACTGGTGCAGCAGGCACTTCGGAATGGGGCGAAGGGGTATCTGATTAAAAATCATACTCCGGAGCATTTAAAACAGATGATAAAGTCTGTGTATTATGGAACCGGAGTGATGGAGGAAACTATTTTTGAAAAACTGGCAAAGAATACAGAGGTTAAAAACGCTGGATTTTGCGAAGAGGGATACACTGCAAGGGAACTTGATATTGTGAAGGCAGTTGCCCAAGGCTTGTCAAATAAAGAAATTGCAAGTCGTTTTTGTATCTCAGAAGGAACCGTGAAGAATTATATTAGTTCGATTCTGGCAAAGGAAAATTTGTCCCACAGAACTGCACTTGCGGTATATTATCTTACGGGGAAGAAACAGGAATAAAGGGAGAGGATTTTTTGTCAGGATGTGGTTGTATTTTGGACAAACTGTCCAATGGAGAAACATTGCATTTTAAAGGGAAATCCGTTATACTTACCATAAGAGAGAAACAGGATTTTGAAAGGATGTGAATCGATATGACCCATACCGTAGGAATCGGAATACAGGATTTTTTGGAATTACGTGAAAAACATAATTTTTACATTGATAAAACTTCATTTATCAAGGAATGGTGGGAAAGTAACGACAGCGTAACCTTGATAACCCGCCCACGTCGTTTCGGAAAAACATTAAATATGTCCATGGTAGAAGAATTTTTTTCCGTGGATTACGCAGGAAGAGGGGATTTATTCGAAGGGCTTTCTATCTGGGAAGAAGAAAAGTACCAAAGTCTTCAGGGAACCTATCCGGTCATCAGCCTTTCTTTCGCCAATATAAAAGAAACCAACTACCAGGTAACACGGAAAAAGATATGCCAGCAGATGGTAGAGTTATATGCAAAACATTCCTACTTGCTGGGGGGTGATTTGTTATATGAAACAGAAAAGGAATATTTTAAACGTGTGAATATAGATATGGATGATGCAGATGCTACCATTGCCCTGAACCGCTTATCAGAGTATCTTGCCCGCTATTACGGAAAAAAGCCAATTATTCTTCTTGACGAATATGATACTCCGATGCAGGAGGCTTATGTGAATGGTTACTGGGATGAAATGGTAGCCTTTACCAGAAGCCTTTTTAACTCCACATTTAAGACTAACCCATATATGGGACGTGGAATCATGACCGGAATCACCAGGGTAAGTAAAGAGTCGGTTTTCTCGGATCTAAACAATTTAAAAGTAGTTACTACAACTTCCAGTGAATATGCTACCTCCTTTGGTTTCACGGAGGAAGAAGTATTTGCAGCATTGGATGACTGTGGACTTGGAGAAGAAAAAGAAAAAGTCAAGGAATGGTATGACGGATTTGTATTTGGAAAACATAGGGATATCTATAATCCGTGGTCTATCCTTAACTTTCTGGATACCGGAGAATATACTGCCTACTGGGCCAATACCAGCTCCAATAGTCTGGTGGGAAAGCTGATTAGAGAAGGAGATAGAAGAATAAAACTGACCTTTGAAAAGCTGTTAAAGGGAGAAATCATAAAGTGTCCCATTGATGAACAGATTGTATATAACCAGCTTGACGATAATGAAGCTGCTATCTGGAGTCTTTTGGTAGCCAGTGGATATTTAAAGGTGATAAGCTATGAGAATTTACTGCTTGTAGGGGATGAAGAGCCTTTATATGAACTGAACTTTACCAACTACGAAGTACGGCGAATGTTTTATCGTATGGTAAGAGGCTGGTTTGCAAAACCAGGGGCAGGTTACAATGATTTTCTGAATTCATTGCTTTTAGGGGATTTAAAAGCCATGAATTACTATATGAAACGGGTAACTATGGAGATGTTCAGTTATTTCGATACCGGAAAAGGGAAATTTGGAGATGAGCCGGAACGGTTTTACCATGGCTTTGTACTTGGTCTTTTAGTGGATTTAGGAAGGGACTATATCGTAACTTCCAACAGGGAAAGCGGTTTTGGAAGATATGATGTGATGATAGAACCGAAAGATAAAACGAAAGATGCGTTTGTTTTGGAATTTAAAGTCAGGGACATGGAGGATGAGAAAAGTTTATCCGAAACAGTAGAAAAAGCCCTTGCCCAGATAGAAGAAAAACAATATGAAACAGACCTTATTGCAAAGGGCATTCCAAAAGAAAAGATACGAAAGTACGGCTTTGCCTTCGAAGGTAAGGATGTATTAATCGGTGCATAGCTAAAAACATCACAGTTTATGTAAGAAACTAGCAACTTACCGGGCATGCATATAAATAAATGGTGAAAATGGGAAAGATGAAAAAAGTCCTGTAAACCAGATAATTTTACTAAGATGATGGAAGAATCATCGAGGTTTTATCTGTGTTTACAGGGCTTTTTTATTTACCTGAAAATAACGGTTAATTTTCAAAAGTTCCGAATAAATGAAATATGACAAAAAGAGTTTTCAAAGGAAATGTAATGATTTTACAGATACAGTGCATAATATATGACAAGATGAGGAAACTATAGAAATGGGATTAAAAGTGCATTTGTGATGTGCTATTAAAAACATAGAGTAGAGGTTAGGACGAATGACAATAACAAGTGATATTAAGTATATTGGTGTCAATGACCATAACATTGATTTGTTTGAGGGAATTTATCGTGTGCCAAATGGGATGGCGTATAATTCTTATGTCATTTTGGATGAGAAGATTGCTGTTTTGGATACGGTAGATGAGGAATTTACCTGTCAGTGGTTAAAGCAGGTTGAGAAGGTATTGGGAAACAGAAAACCGGATTATCTGATTGTCCAGCATATGGAACCGGACCATTCGGCGAATATTATGAATTTTATGAAAGAATATCCGGAAACCATATTGGTGGCTTCTGCCAAAGCATTTATGATGATGGAACATTTTTTCGGAACAGAATTTACACAAAACCGAATGGTTGTGTCGGATGGGGAGGTACTTTCCCTTGGAACACATCAATTAATCTTTGTTGCCGCAGCCATGGTACATTGGCCTGAGGTGATGGTAACTTACGATGCCACAGACAAGGTTTTGTTTTCTGCGGATGCATTTGGTAAGTTTGGAGCTTTGGATGAAGAAGAGGATTGGATTTGTGAAGCCAGGCGTTATTATATTGGCATTGTAGGAAAATATGGGATTCAGGTTCAAAACCTGTTAAAAAAGATGGCAGTCTGGGAGATTCAAAGGATATGTCCCCTTCATGGACCTGTATTAACAGAAAATATTGAATATTATGTCAACTTATATCATATCTGGTCCTCGTATCAACCGGAGGAAGAAGGAATTTTCATTGCCTATACTTCCATTTATGGGAATACTAAAAAAGCAGCGATGTTATTGGAGAAAACATTAAAAGAGAAGGGTTGCCCGAAGGTGGTTGTAAAGGATTTGATACGATGCGACAGGTCGAAAGCGGTGGCAGATGCCTTTCGGTACAGTAAGATTGTTTTAGCTTCCACAACTTATAATAATGAAATTTTTCCCGCTATGCGTGAATTTATTGATTATTTGACGGAGCGGAATTTCAGTAACAGAGTAGTGGCATTTATGGAAAATGGAAGCTGGGCTCCGGTGGTTGCCAAGGCAATGAGGGAGAAGTTTGAAAAAAGCAAGGGATTAAGGTTTGCAGATACTACGGTAAAAATTACTTCTGCTTTAAATGAAGAAAGCAAGGCTCAGATAGAACAACTTGCAGAGGAATTACAGTCTATGGGAAGGTGATGTATTTTTCTTGTATCGCCCAATAGATGTTTTTGACAATTTCGTAATGAACCAGCATGGTTAAATAAAGGAGGCAAATAGAATGAAATATGTATGTGACGTATGTGGATGGGTTTATGATGAAGAAGAGGGGGCACCGGACATGGGGATTGCACCAGGGACAAAATTTGAAGACCTTCCAGAGGATTTTTTATGTCCGCTTTGTTCTGTGGGAAAAGAACTTTTTAGTGAAGTAAGTGAATAGAAATAGGTGAAGGGAAATAGGAAAATAGAAATAAGAAAACAGAAATAGGAAAATAGATATGGAAAAACAGAAATAAGAAAATACAAATAGGAAAACAGAAATAGGAAAATGGAAAAAAGAAAATGGAAAAAAGAAAAATCGAAGATAAGAAAATATGTATATGGTGTAACAAGTGCATTTATTGTTACTTGAGTACAGTAACCATAAATGCACTTGAGGCAAAGAAGGGAAGTAAAGATGGAACAGTTAAAGGTCAGTGGGGTTGGTTTAATAGAAAAGCTGGAATCCGGAAAAGAGTATTATGAAGTTCGTTTAGAAAGTATTGGTGGTCTGGGAGCCAATTTATGCGGAAAGATGTTAGGGGAATTGGGAGTGAAGTATCTGGATTTAAACAGCAGCAGTTTTTCCAGTTATGGTTCCGAAAAGACAGGGACACCGGTAAAAGGATTTATCAGATATTGTAACAGGGAAAAAGAAATTCGAGTCCATTCTCCGGTAGTAGAGCCGGATTTATTGGTGGTATTTCATCAGGCACTTTTAAAGGATAAGTCTGTCTGGAAAGGGTGTGGCAGGGAAACAGTGGTGATCATTGCTTTGGAGCCTGGACAGGAAGAACCTGGGTGTTTACAGAAACAAGAGAATATCGTTGATAGAAAAAATGGAGAAAAGTTACAAAGAATAGACACGGCGGGGTGTAAAGCTGGTATCTGTTATGGATTGGAGGCTCAGAGAATTGCCATGGAAACTCATTCCAGAATTAATGTGGTAATGCTTGGGGCGGCATTAAAGGTAATGGGAATAAAGAATATAGAAGTAGGAGAACAAATCTGTAAAGATACCTTGGGAAAAAAGTATCCGGATGCTTTAAAAAATAATCTAGAAGGAATCCGGAGAGGATATGAGGAAGTAAAAAGGTTAGAACTGTCGCTAGAGTGTGAAAAGGAAGAAACAGAGTGCAGACAGAACGACACAGTGCAGGAGAATATCCAATATCCGGAATGGGGATATCAGAATGCACCCATAGGGGGAATCAATACCAGACCCGGCAGTACGGTAGTGGCAGATTTGTCCCCTTCCAGACAGGGTTACATTCCCATTTTTATTAAGGAGCGATGTATCAACTGTGGATTGTGTCATTCTACTTGTCCGGACATGGTGTTCCAATTTGCCAAGGGTGAGTATAAAGGCAGAGAAATGATGGTAAATCAGGGGTTGGACTATTATCATTGTAAGGGTTGCCTGCGTTGTGTGGATGTCTGTCCGGTGAATGCACTGGTAAGAGGCGTTGAGGCGGAACATTCTAAGAAAGAGTATTTTATGCCAAATCAAGAACTTTTACGAAGGCCGGATGATTATGAAGAGGCAGGTGCCGATGGTTATATAACTTCAGAGTCTTATTTAACAGAAAAGAGAATGGAAGGAGGAGAAGTGTAATGAAAGAACAGGTCATGGAATATGCTTCCGGAAATGAGATGGCAGCCGTTGCCATTAAACAGATAGGGTACGACCTTATGGGGTATTATCCTATTACTCCTTCCACGCAAATTGCGGAGAATCTAGATATGATGCGGGCAAATGGAGATACGGATTTGGTTATGGTGGCGGCAGAAGGAGAACATAGTGCAGCAGGCATCTGTTATGGAGCTTCCGTAGCAGGTGGTCGTGTAGTAAATGCCACCAGTGCCAATGGACTTCTTTATGCTTTGGAACAACTTCCGGTACAATCCGGTACCCGGTATCCTATGGTAATGAATGTGGTGTGCCGAACGGTTTCCGGTCCTTTGTCCATCAAAGGAGATCACAGTGATATTATGTATCTTTTAAATACGGGGTGGCCCATTCTTTTTGCCAGTACGGTGCAGCAGGTATATGATTTTAATATCATTGCCTTAAAGCTGGCAGAGAAGGTAAGACTTCCTGTAGTGGTGGCTTATGATGGATTTTTTACCAGTCATCAAAAGGGACGGTGTTTCCGATTTGCAGAGGATCAGGTTGTAAGGGATTATATTGGTTCTAAGCAGGAGGAACATCCATTTTTGGATTTGGAACATCCCATTACAGTGGGTTCTTATATGAACGAGCCAGATATCATTAATAATAGGTATCAGTTGCATTTGGCTATGGAACAGGCTGACCGTATATTGCCGGAATTGTTTGCTTCTTATAAAGAAATTTCCGGAAGGGGATACGACAAAGTAGAAGGAATTGGTTGTGAAGATGCCGAGGATCTACTGGTTCTTTTAGGTTCTTCTTATGATACGTCCATGGATGCTGTAGAGGAAATGCGAGGAGAGGGAAAAAAAGTAGGTGCAGCTACGCTACATGTACTGCGTCCTTTTCCGGGAAAAGAATTATGCTCTTTGATTTGTAATGCAAAAAATATTATGGTGGCAGACAGGCAGGATAGCTATGGTGCCGGGGGCGGGAATCTGTCATTAGAGGTGCGCTCAGGTATCCAAAGATTTGGCAGCAAAGCGAAGATAAAAAGTCTGGTTTATGGATTAGGTGGTAAGGATTTCTTCAAGGAAGATGCAAAGACAATGTTGAATTTATTAAAGGATTCCTCTCATCCCGATTTTGCATATTATGGGGTGACGCCGGGAGAAGTGGAGAAAGTAGAAGGGGAGCCATTGTTTGCACCGATTACAAGAGAAAGTACGAACCTGGGGGCAACAAAGGTGGAAAAGGTAGTAGAAACAGAAGTAGGAAAAAATGGTATAGGGGAAACGGAGGAAGGAAAAGAAAGCATAGGAAGAAAGAAAATAAATGAAAGAATAAAGGTAATTGGCGGTAATTTGAATGCAGTTACTGCCATGCCGGGTCGGATTGCCCCGGGACATGGTGCCTGCCCTGGTTGTGGAATTCCTGTTAATCTTAATTTGCTTCTTAGAGGCATCGAAGATCCAGTAGTATTTTTGTTCCAGACCGGTTGTGCCATGATTGTTACTACGGCCTATCCGAAAACCAGTTTTAAAATACCTTATCTTCATAATTTATTTCAAAATGGTGCGGCAACTTTAAGTGGTGTGGCAGAAATCTGTTACCGTAAGCAGCAGAAAGGGGAAATTCCACCGGGAGACATTATTTTTGTTATGGTAAGTGGAGACGGTGGTATGGACATTGGTATGGGATCTGCCCTTGGAACGGCACTACGGGGGCACAGGTTGTTGCTGTTTGAGTATGACAATGGCGGATATATGAATACCGGTTATCAGCTATCTTATTCTACTCCGTTGGGAGCGAAAAGTTCCACTTCCCATGTAGGAAAGGAGCAATATGGTAAAGAATTTTTCCATAAGGATATGCCACAAATTATGGCGGCTACGGGAATTCCTTATGTGGCTACGGTGGCAGAGTCGAATCCGGCTGATTTTATAAAGAAGGCAGCTAAGGCTGCATATTATGCTAAAACTACCGGGACTGCTTATGTAAAGGCAATCTCCGCCTGTCCTTTAAACTGGAACGATAAGCCGGCAACAGAGAGAAAAGTAATAGAAGCGGCAGTGAATTGTTGCTATTTTCCATTGTATGAAGTGGAACAAGGAGTGACCAGACTTTCCTATGACCCGGAAAAGATGAAAAAGAAGATTCCGGTCCTTGACTGGCTTTCTATGATGGGAAGAACCAAGCATTTGCAAAAGGAAGAGTATAGGGAAGTCGTGGAACGGTTGCAACAAGAAACAGATCGAAGATTTTATGAATTAAAAAAGAAGGCGGAAGAGATATAAGAATAAAAAGTAATTGACAATCTACTTCGATAACCATACAATATAAAGAATAATTGAAAAGTGAAATGAAACTTTTGTAGGGAGTGGCACATTGTAAGATGTTCCGCTCTTGATTTTTTCTAAGATACCAACTACAAAATCTTGTAAGATTATAATATATATAAATGTAGTACAAGGACAAAGCAAACACAACATTTATTTTGCTTGGGAGAAGTATATTTTATTTGCCACATTTAGATAAAGAGATTATAATGTAATAAGATGAAGGAGATGGCGATACACTTAAGGCGAAACAATGAAAAAATCCGTACATAAAAAGTATCCACATGAGGATATGAGATCTTGCAGTTTAAGACAATAAAGAAGCATAAAAAGGGAATCCTTTTGCCCTATCAGAAAGAAGGTACCACATGCCATTTAAGATTATAAGAAACGATATTACAAAGGTAAAAGCAGATGCGATAGTTGATACGGCGAATCCAAAACCTGTCTATGGTGGTGGTACGGATCAGGCAATCTATATGGCAGCAGGGGCAGAGGAACTTCTTGCTGAAAGAAAGAAAATTGGCTGCATGGAAAGAGGAGATATTGCAGTTACCGGGGCATTTGCATTAAATGCCAAATATATTTTCCATGTGGTAGGTCCTATATGGACAGATGGTGCCCATGGAGAGTTCGATATTTTAGAAAGCTGCTATGTTAAGTCTCTGCAAAAGGCTGTGGAACTTAAATGTGAAAGCATTGCATTCCCACTTATTTCAACCGGAGTCTATGGTTTTCCAAAGGATGTGGCATTGCAGATAGCGGTTTCCGTATTTAGCAAATTTTTATTAGAACATGAGATGCAGATTATTCTTGTGGTATTTGATAGGAAGTCATTTCAGTTATCAGGTAAGATTGTGGGAGAAATTGATTCTTACATTGATGCTCATTATGTCAGGACACAGGGAAATGCGGAATATTCCGGGAGAATAAGAAGTAGTCGCAGCATGGAATTTAAACCGGAATGGGGTGAAGAACTTTATTTGGAACGAATGGAGCAATTGGAAGAGGAAGAAGAGTTATGCCATGATGCAACCACGTTCTCTATGGGTGAGCCAATCATTCAGGAGCCAAAGATGACCTTGGAGGAGGAACTCAATAATATAGGGTTATCTTTCCATGACAAATTATTTGCGTTGATTGATAAGGCGGGGATTGATAATAAAGATGTATGGAAACTGGCGAATCTTGATCGGAAGCATTTCTCAAAGATTCAGTGTGATGCAAATTATCATCCCAAAAAGAAAACTGTTATGGCTCTATGTATTGCGTTAAAACTTGATTTAGAAGAATCAAAGGATCTTCTGGCAAGAGCTGATTGGGCTTTTAGTCCAAGCAGCAAGGTTGATTTAATTGTGCAGAAGGCGATTATAGATAAGCAATATGATATCATGCAGCTAAATATGACGCTGTTTCATTATACCAATGAGATACTTGGAGTGTAATCAGAGGGGAGTTTTATCGTAATCAGATTGAACGTCAGGAAACTGGCGTTTTTTTTTGCTTAAAAAGTGTCGCCCCATCAGCGACCAAATACAATGCCATTCATTCTATAATGTACTTGTAAAGAAAAAATGAGCAACCGGAGAATTCCGGAGAATGGAGGATATTATGTACGGAGCAATTTTAGGAGACATTATAGGAAGCCCATTTGAATTTGATCGAGGTGATAAAACAAAGGATTTTGAATTATTTACACCAGGCTGTGAATTTACAGATGATTCTGTTATGACAATTGCAGTTGCGGAGGCTTTGATTGCTGTGGGGCCTGATGCAGAAAAAGAAGAGATTGAAGAAGCGGTTGTCAGCAATATGCAGGATTGGGGAAGAAGATTTCCGGATGCAGGATATGGCGGAAGATTTTGTTGGTGGTTAAGGGAAAAGAATCCTAAACCATATGGAAGTTTTGGAAATGGCTCTGCCATGAGGGTGTCAGCTGTTGGATGGCTTTACCCTACCCTAGAAAGAACAAGACAGGTTGCAGTATATACAGCGGAGGTAACACACAATCACAAAGAAGGAATAAAAGGAGCAGAGGCTACGGCAAGTTGTATTTTCCTGGCGAGACAAGGTGCAACAAAAGATGAAATAAAGTCATATGTGGAAGATAATTTTGGTTATGACCTTAATAGAACGCTTGATGAAATCAGACCAGGATATCATATGGATGAATCGTGCCAAGGTACAGTTCCGGAAGCCATTATTGCATTTTTGGAGTCAGAAAATTTTGAGGATGCAATACGAAATGCTGTATCACTTGGAGGAGATGCAGATACCCTGGCTGCGATCACAGGTAGCATAGCAGAAGCTTTTTATGAAATACCTGCACTACTCAGAGAGGAATGTAAGGCTAGAGTGACAAAGGATATGCTTGGTATTTTAGAACTGTTCGATGAAATCATTGACCGGGAAAGAATGGATTCTTATGACAATGAAATAGCTGGAAATAATTCTGGTGAAAGATGTGATGGATGGTTTGTCCGGAAAACAACCGGAGTATAAACCAATGTTTTTGATTGACCAAAGATTTCTTAGAAAAAAGGCGAAGTTGAGATTAGGGATAAGGTTGGCATTAAAAAATGTAAACCGAAAATGGGAAAAAGTCGGAAAAGCGTTTACATGGGAGGATTACTATGATGTGCATAAGAGATATTGGGAGCGCCATTCTTCTGAAATCGAGGTAAAAACTTACAGTGCCAATGAGCTAAAGAAAAACTGTAAAAATGGTGCAACCCTTAATAGTTATCTGATAACAGATTTTTTAAGAAAAACGACAGAAAGCAAAGTGGTGGGGATTCCGGTAAATATAAGGGAAGAGGACAATGGTATGTCAAACCAGACCTCAGGTATCTCCATAAAATGTCAATACCAAACCGATAAATCCTTTGAAGAAAATCTTTCCATTATTCATAAAGAAATCTATAAAATGATACGAAATGTGAATATGAAGTATTTTATTCTCTTATTTATGGGGCAGCTTAGTCCAAGTTTAGTAGATTCTATCTTACTGCAAACCCATGGTTGTTACCAAAATAAATTATCTAAGAAAATGGCTGGTATCATGGGTTACATAGGAAAAGAAGGAAGGGACTTAGGAGTTACAAATCTGACAAGAATCGATATTCCAAATGATTATGGAAGTTTCAGAATTGAGGACATCCTATTTATTCCACCAAAGGTATCATTTACAGAATGAATATTTCTTATCTGGAAGGGGAGGAGGAAAGAGCAGAAGAATTATTATACCAGTGGTTTGAGCAGTTTTAATTCATAACATCAATAAAACAAGAAAATAATTTCGACAGTAACCAAATTCAAAAATAATACTTGCATATTTGTCCGTAATGGTATACAATTGTCTCACGTTAAAAATTGAAATAAGAGAAGACATAGAAT
>JBGVLX010000113.1:0-2606 GCA_045124495.1 Lachnospiraceae bacterium | reverse complement strand
TGCTGCATATGATAGCAAAATACTCCAGAATCTTTACAGGCGACATGCTGGGAACCGTTCAGGTTGAGCATGAGATGCAGGGCATGATGCTTAAGGATATGATGCAGATTTCCGAGAACGTTGTTAGAGTCGGGTTAAAATGACCAAATACAGATGAGTTAAAATCGCCAAATAGAGCCAAGAAGAAATCGCCAATTTTAGCCAAGTTAAAAAAGCCATTATGATTTTTCTGTACTTTGAGATAAACTGATATACGCCAATGTACCAGTTTAGGTAAAAACATGAATTCAGAAAATAAACATAATGACTTACAAGAAATTTTAACACAGGCTCTGGAAGATTTAAAGAATGAATTAGGTGACAAATTTGATATCAGCAAAGTGAATCTTGCTGAATTGGAAAGAAGAACAGGTATCTCCAGAAGTAAGCTTCGTACTTTAAAAACAAATGGATTTATAATAAAACCACATGGTCTTACAGGGAAACCATCTAATAATTCTAAAGTAATCGAAGGATTTACTGGAGTTATTGATTCTCTTCTTGCAAAGGGAGTCACAAATGCAGCTGTTGTATATGAAAGAGTTATGGAACAAGGATATACAGGAAGTCTTAGTTCCATAAAATCCTACATTCATGCTCATAAACATCTTGTTCCTGCCAAAAGACAATTAGTATCACCTCAAGGTAATCGTGGAAGGCGTTACGAAACAGAACCCGGAGAATCCTATCAAATGGACTGGGGATTTGTAAATGTAGAGACATCATATGGAAAATCTTATAAAATAGCCTGCTTTGCGATGATATGTCATCATTGCGGACAACGTTATATTGAATTTTTTCCAAATGCCAAGCAGGAAAACTTATTTATTGGTATGATACATGCATTTATATATATGGGTATTCCTAAATATGTATTGACAGATAACATGAAAAGTGTTGTTATCAGACGCGATTCTTCCGGTAAACCTATATGGCAAAAAGATTATGAGATTTTCATGAACAATCTCGGATTTGAAACGAAACTTTGTAAGCCGCGACACCCATTTACCAAAGGAGCTGTCGAAAGACTGGTTCGCTTTGTAAAAGAAAACTTTCTGGTTGGAAGAATATTTAATGAATTAACTGATTTGAATTATGAAGCACTGAATTGGTGTAATCGTCAGAACAGGATTTACCACAGATGTGTTGATTGTATACCTGATGAAAAACATACTTCATTTTGCCTGAAAAAAGCACCATTACTGGAAGAAACAATAGAATTATCTTACTATCTTTGCCCTGAAAGGAGAATATCTTTTGATGGTTTTGTAACATATGAAGGCAGACGTTTTGGAGTTCCTTATTGGTATACAGAAAAAATATGTCGTGTAAAAAGAGATGGATATGTACTTTATATTTACGATGCTAAAATGACAAAAACACTTACAACACATGATGTTACATGGAGCAGACACGACAGTACATGCAAGGATCAGTATGTTACCATACAACCTGAAGAAATACCTTCAGCACCTGTAAAAGTCCAGATTGATCAAGTCTCACCACCAGAGTATAATCAGGGATTTCTAAAATTTAATTTCGAGGAGGGGCTTGAATAATGAGTGAGTTAATATTTGATGAAATTGAAAGAACAGCAGCATATCTGAAACTAAATATAAATGCACAGGAAATCGCAGATGTAATGGTGAAAAATAAATATAGTGATGAACATGCAGAAGCTATATCCGGATTTTTATTATATTTAAAAGAAAGACGCCATGAAAATCTTGTGAACATGCTTCAGCAAATGAGTCGTATACCATTTAAAAATCCTAAAAATTTTGCTAATTATGATTTTAGCAGAATCAATGGAAAAAATGTAGATGAGCTTAAAAATCTGGCTTCATTGTCCAGTTTATATGCTCATAAAAATCTGGCATTTATAGGACCACAGGGAGTAGGAAAAACACATCTTGCGATGGCATATGGAAGTGTCTGTTGTGAAAATGAATTTAAAGCATATTTTCTTAAAGCCACTGAATTAAATCAGAAATTTACAGATGCCAGAAGACTTGGACGTGAAAGTGCTGTAATAAACAACCTTGTAAATCCTGCATGTCTTATTATAGATGAAATAGGCAGATGTGTGTTTGATAAAGAGAATACACGTATGTTTTTTGATGTGATTGATAGACGATACAGCAAAGAAGGTCCTAATAACATGATATTTACAAGCAATAAAACACCTGATAAATGGGGTGAATTTTTTGGAGAGGATTCCTCTTTATTATGTGCATTAGACAGAATTTTTGATGATGCACTTGTTTTTATGATTAAAGGGAATAGCTACAGAGGGCAGAACTGTAAAACAGTATCAATAACAGCTGGTGAACTTTCACCATTACCTAAGACAGAATAATTTAAAAGAAAGGAAAAACTGGTACATTGGTCATTTCTACTTGTCTGAAATTGGCTAATTTAACCTGTCGCAAAATGGCTAATTCTACCCGACTCTAACACCGTGCAAGGCTCTCATGCCAGACTCAAACGACTACGGCATGGATTCTCCGTCGCTTTGCTTAACTTACGTTCAGGAGATACGAAGATTTATTTTGTACGTACATACT
>JBGVLX010000112.1:0-33165 GCA_045124495.1 Lachnospiraceae bacterium | reverse complement strand
AAACAAATACATAAGCAGGTGCTTGTTCAGCCGTCGGTACTTAATGAGCGGCTTGTCGCGAATTTAGTACCGCTACGAGCTGAACGCAGCGAAAGCGTACCTGCGGTGTTTTGTTTCTTTTACATCACTTTCACATAAAATATGATAGTTTCACAATCACCTATACGAAAGTAAATAATGAAAGGATATAAAAAATCATGGAAGTGCATAACATTTCGGTTACAGAAGATTATGAAGAGATACGTATTGATAAGTATCTGGCAGATTTTTTTCCTGATTATTCCAGGTCCTATATTCAACAATTAATTAAAGATAATATGATTAAAGTTAACCATAATAATATTAAGTCAAGTTATCGTTTGTCTACAGATGATATGTTAGAAATTTCTATACCGGAACCTAAGGTATTAGAAGTAAAACCGCAAAATTTGAATTTAGATATTCTTTATGAAGATGCAGATATCATTATTATCAACAAACCCAAGGGAATGGTTGTACATCCTAGCGCTGGACATTATGAAAATACTCTGGTAAATGGCTTATTATATCATTGTAAAGATTCTCTTTCTTCCATCAATGGTGTATTAAGACCTGGAATTGTCCATAGAATCGATATGGACACAACCGGGGTGTTGGTTGTCTGTAAAAATAACACATCCCATCAATTTATCAGTGACCAGCTGAAAGTTCATTCTATTACCAGAAAATATCATGCTATTGTGTGTCATAATTTTTCTGTGGATTCCGGAACAATTGAAGGTGCAATAGGACGAAATCAAAATGATAGAAAAAAAATGGCCATTACCCCAAATGGCAAACCTGCTATTACACATTATACTGTATTGGATCATTTGAATCACCTTTATAATTATATCGAGTGCAGGTTAGAAACAGGGAGAACACATCAAATTCGAGTCCATATGGCAAGCATTCATCATCCTTTATTAGGTGATAGTGTCTATGGTAGCCAGAAAAACGATTTTAAACTTCAGGGACAAACATTACATGCCAAAGTTCTTGGTTTTATTCATCCTACAACGAAAGAATATATTGAATTTGAGGCCCCATTACCGGAATACTTCCAACAACTTTTGGTAAAATTCAAGAATTAATTGTGTCTGGCCTATGGAATAAGGGTTCCATAACAAAGAAATATAAAAAACTGGTGGTTGGTTACGACTGATTTTCATTATTATTTTCATTCATCGAATCAGGATGTTTTGTGCATTATTTGTGTATTATTTTTTGTTTTGTCTATACAATTCCCTATTTTTATGTTAATATAGATTTAATAACAATAAGAAATCTGTTTATTAAAAGTTATTCTAAATATTTCATTATACTTAGGGAGGTTATATTATGGGTACAAATAAAATAATAACCATTGGTCGACAATATGGAAGCATGGGAAGACAAATAGGAAAAAAATTAGCAGATGATTTAGGAATCCCTTTTTATGATAAAGAGATTCTAAAAGAAGCAGCCAAAAAAAGCGGAATATGTGAAGAACTATTTGAGAGTTTTGATGAAAAACCAACTAACAGTTTTTTATATTCCTTAGTTATGGATCCTTATTCCATAGGGTTTCACAATTCATTTGATATGCCACTTAACCATAAGGTGTTTTTAGCCTCGTTTGATGCCATAAAAGATATCGCAAGTAAGGGGCCTTGTGTTATTGTAGGAAGATGTGCAGATTATGCTTTATCTGAGTATTCTAATTTGTTGTCAGTTTTTATTTATGCCGAACTCGAACAACGTATTCAAACAATTATGAAACGCAATGGTATTTCAAAAGAAAAAGCAAAGGATTTGATTTCAAAAACAGATAAACAGCGTGCAAGTTATTATAATTATTATTCTACAAAACGTTGGGGAGACTTAAAAAGTTATCATTTATGTATTGACAGTGGAATCTTTGGTCTGGAAGGTTCTGTAGATATCATAAAACATGCATTGGAATTATAAAATTTGAGACAATTTAATACATATGTTTATATTAAGAAAGAATAAGAAACATAAAATTTGAGACAATTTAATATATATGTTGTAAATTAAAAAAAGAATAAGGAACCTTAAGTTAGTTGGGTTTCTTATTCTTTCTCGCACAACTATTCGTTAAACTTGCATTTTGCGAATAATTGCATATCTCTTCTTCAATCTTATTTATTCACTCAATTTCTTATATATCATAGATACTTTCAATATACAACCAAAACATATTTTTATTGAACATAAAAATTACAATCTACTTCATCCTAATCAAATATATTTTATATTTTAAATAAAAAAAATTACACCCTGTTTCATTGCAACCTAAAGCTACTTTATATTTCAACTGTTTGCAACAACTACCAAATATTCTGGATTTGTTTTCGTTGATTGATTTGTACAAGCCACTAAAACAATTTTGTTTTCAGCCTGAATAAAATAATCTGAGATTTGCTCAGTATTTGCCGTTTGAATCTCTGTAACCACGAATTCATAATCTTTATTTTGATATTCGATTATGACTGTATCGTTTAATTTAATTCTAGGCAATTTCTGAAAAGAAACATTTTCAACATAACTATTATGACCGTAGATAATATAGGTTCCACCTTCCTTAAAATTCATATTATCATATGCAGTTACTAAGTAATATTTTTCCAAGTATGTAGTTGTGTTTTTATTATATATTGGTTTTTCAAGGTTTATGGAAGGTATCTTTAAAATACAATCAATTTCCTGCTGTATTTGTACTTCCGTTGATCCGGAAGGCGTGATTTCTTCCTTTGATTCGGAAGGCGTGATTTCTTTATTATATTCTGTTTCTTCTACTAAATTACTACAATAAACTTCACCCGATATCATTTTTTTTGCCATTCCAGATAAAGTTGACTGTAAATTTGTTATGTCTACCAAATCGTCAGTAGACATAACATCATCGTAATTTTCTTCAAACAGTAAACATGTTGTTCTATATTTTGCTATTTCATCTTTTTCTGTTAACTTTACATTTTCCAGCACTTTTAATTTAATGAATATGATACCAAAAATGCACGCAATAATTGTAAATGATATGATGTATATTGATACAATTTTCCTTTTTAAAATTTTCATTCACTTTATCCTGCCTATTCTCCTATTTTTTCACTATCCTTGTATCATACTTGTTTCTATGGTTGAACATCATTTGCTTTTTATCTTTTTTTTATTTCCCTAAAAAGAAATACAAACAAGAATATTAAAAGTCCTGTAAATCCAATATTTCTTACTGAAAAATTCATTCCAAGCTGAGGCACTTTTGAATTCTTAATTTGAAACACCAATGGTATTTCATTTGCAATACGAAAACTAATTTTTTCATTATTAGTTGCATAACCAGGTGATGCGGAAATCTCTTGTAAATAATAGTTATCATATGGTAAAGTAATGTCTATGATGCCATTTTCATCCGTTTCTCTTAGAATAGAAAAGGAATTATCATAATTTGATATTTTAAATTTGACTCCAGATAAGGTTTCCTTTGTATCGCCATCTATTTTTTCTATTATAATTCTACCTTCTGGCAAGTTGTCTTCACTATTATTATACTGATATTCCTCATCAATATATATATCTTTCGTACTGTTTGGGGTTTCAACTGATTCGCCAGGATTTAATTCAGTAGTTATGTTTTTTTCCGGTTCCGAGTTATCTTCCTCTGTACTTGGAATATCATCCTCCGGTTCCGGATTGTCCTCCTCTGTACTTGGAATATCATCTTCCGGTTCTGGATTGTCCTCCTCTGTACTTGGAGTACCATCTTCCGGTTCTGGATTATTCTCCTCTGTACTTGGAGTACCATCTTCCGGTTCCGGAGTATCTTCATCTGTACTTGGAGTACCATCTTCCGGTTCCGGGGTATCTTCCCCTGTACTTGGAGTACCATCTTCCGGTTCCGGAGTATCTTCATCTGTGCTTGGAGTATCATCTTGCGGTTCTGGATTGTCCTCGTCTGTGTTTGGAGTATCATCTTCCGGATTGTCCTCATCTGTGCTTGGAGTGTCTTCTTCTGGCTCTGGAGCATCTCCTGTTCTTACATATATGTACTGCATTTTACTGATATCAATAACCCCATCTCCATTCGCAAGATTCTGGTATGCTAGATCGTTACAAGTCCAAATTACCGGATCCATTCCTTTAGAAAAATATGGATTCTGCAAAATGATGCCCTTATCTTCTATTATCTCTTCTTTACTAAAAATAGTAATCTTATCTCCTATAATATTGACATCAAGACCGTTATGTTCTATCACCTGATAATTATCTAAATAGTGGTTTGTATCTTCTATTTCTAAATAAAACCCCTCTTTTTCATCATTATATTCCATAATATATCCATTCAAAGATGCAATATAATCCGAGTCGGATGTAAAACTTGGGGTTCCACCATTTAACGCAATATCTGCCTTTGTCCATATGTCATTGTAATATTCAATAATTTTAGGTCCAATTTGGACTCCTCTGATGGTTTTTAAATCAGAATAATGTTCTAATAAAGACTCTTTTAGTTTTGTATCGTAGAAACTATTATATTCTAATTGCCAGACTAATAACTGTGTTGCTAAATAATGTGACAATTCTTCATCAGAGTATAATTCCGCTGATGTTCCATGATATTCCTGATAGCCATAATATAAAACATATGCCAGTAATTCTTTACTCTCTAAAGACCAATTTAAATCTTCTTTCAGAGTATAATTTACTCCCTTTTTTAAATCTTTTCCTGATTGTAGACAATATGCCATTTTACCATTTAAAAACTTAATACTGTTATTTTGAATATTTCCGATATAGGGATTTTCATATTCATCGCTTGTAAAAACAAAATAATCTACACCATAGGATGCTGCTTTTATCTCTGGTTGCTTTTCAAAACCAAAAACCAAAATACTGATAATCAAAGATATTATCACTGAAACGTGAACGATTTTTCTTACTAAATTAGTTTTTCTTTTATCATGATTCATATAGATCTCCTTCGAATGCCCATCATCAAAGGATAAAAAGTGATTTATGCATAATATGTTATCCGAAAAAAGTTTTTTTGTCAAGTATTTTTATTTATTTTTCATCTATCATTTTTATTTTAGCTTGTCTGTTTTTTCATTTTAGTTGCATTTTAGTTTTTCTCAAAAGTATTTTCAAAAAAAACAAAAAATGATATACTAAAATAAAACTTCGCGAAACACGAAAATTCTTGAAGATTCACGATAAAAAATCATAAATCTATATGTGGAGGCAAGTATGAAATTACAACAATTATTAAGTTTAACACGTCAGGCAATTGATGAATATAATATGATTCAGGATGGGGACAAAATTGCAATAGGAATTTCCGGTGGTAAAGATTCATTAACATTACTATATGCCCTTTCTCATTTGCAACGTTTTTATCCAAAAAAATTTGACTTATGTGCTATTACAGTAGACCTTGGATTTCAAAATATTGACTTACAAAAAATTGCACAACTATGTGAAGAACTAAATGTAGAATATCATGTTGTATCAACGGATATTGCAAAGATTATTTTTGAAGACAGAAAAGAATCAAATCCATGTTCATTATGTGCAAAAATGAGAAAAGGTGCATTAAATCAAAAAGCCAAGGAGTTAAGTTTTAATAAAGTAGCCTTTGCCCATCATAAAGATGATATGATAGAAACTTTTTTAATGTCATTATTTTATGAAGGAAGAATTCATTCCTGCTCTCCTATGACTTATTGGGATCGTAGCCAGATAACTTTAATCCGCCCTCTGATTTATGTAACAGAAGGACAAGTAATACATTTTTCCTCTGAGCATAATCTTCCGGTATTAAAATCTTCCTGTCCGGTAGATGGCCATACAAAACGTGAGTATATTAAGAAAGTAATTAAAGAATTATCACTTCAGGAACCTAGACTTCAAGAGCGAATTTTTACTGCCATTTTAAATGGAAATTTATCTGGTTGGCCGATACGTAATGAAAATCCTAGGGGAATTCAAAAAAAATAACTACAACACTTATTCCATCTAATATAAGAGAGGTATCACAGATGAAAAATAATCCAAATTATCAAGAACAGATTAATATTGAAAATCAAAGAAAATTAAATAATGTTTTGGATGAGTTACCACGATTTTGTCAACAATTTTTCCGTGGTATTGAATATCGGACGTCCTCTAGAACCAGAATTGCATATGGCTATGATATTCGTTTATTTTTTCAGTATCTTTTATTAGAACATCCAAAGATTAATTATGATAAAATAGGTCAAATTACTTTAGATGATTTAAATCTAATCGATTCTTTTGACATTGAAAACTATATT
Organism: Lachnospiraceae bacterium; assembly: GCA_045124495.1. GTDB lineage: Bacteria > Bacillota > Clostridia > Lachnospirales > Lachnospiraceae > RGIG1668. The sequence goes on along the minus strand of JBGVLX010000112.1, from coordinate 26,827 downwards.
GATTATTTAAAGTTGTATGAAAAAGAAGGACGGAATATTACCAATGCAGAAGCCGGAATCATGAGAAAACTAGCTTCTGTCCGTACATTTTTTAATTATTTCTATAAACATAAATTAATTCAGCAAAATCCTCCAAGCCAGGTGACAACTCCTAAAAAACATACCAAGGAAATTATACGTCTCGATTACGATGAAGTTGCAATTTTACTTGATGAAGTGGAAGATGGCACAAAACTTACGGAAAAGCAAAAAGAATACCATAATAAAAATAAAATTCGTGATCTTGCCCTTATGACACTATTACTTGGCACAGGACTCCGTGTATCAGAATGTGTAGGTATTAATATAAAAGATATTGACTTTGACAATGATGGGGTCAGGGTACATAGAAAAGGTGGAAATGAAGTCATTGTATATTTTGGTTATGAAGTACATGATGCACTAATGGACTATTATGAACTACGTAAAACCATGTCACCGGCAGAAGGTCATGAAGAAGCTTTTTTCCTTTCTATGCAGATGAAACGTCTCTCTGTTCGTTCTGTAGAAAATTTGGTAAAAAAATATGCTGCGATTGCTACTCCATTAAAACACATTACTCCCCATAAGCTTCGTAGTACTTATGGTACAAATTTATATAAGGAAACCAGTGATATCTATTTAGTGGCAGATGTGTTAGGTCACAAAGATGTAAATACTACAAGAAAACATTATGCAGCACAGGAAGATTATCGAAGAAAACAAGCCTCTTCTGCAGTTACCCTAAGAGAAAAAAACAACAAATAAAAAATACAAACTTCAGCATATTAAATCAAAAAAAGCTATATCCGAACGTTTATAACTATTCAGTGATAAAATTATAAAAGTGATTCATACAATAGAAAGCTTCTGTCACTGAACAGTTATAAACAAAAAGGAAAAAATAGTATTTTTTATTTCTTTGCTTCTGCGTAATATGGAACCACTATATAACATCCCGCTGTAATATGATCTGAGTGCAAATCGTTTACATACTTTATCTCTTCAATATATTCTGATAAATCCGAATACTCTGCCGTCTGATATTTCTTAGCAATGCTAGTAAGAGTATCTCCCGGTTCAATATAAACACTCGTATAATATTTTACACAATCAGAGTTCTCTTTTGCATTAACTGTATTAGAATGAAATAGGAAGTAACAAAGTACTAAAATAAAGATAAAACTAATCGTTGAAAAACATAGAACCCCTTTTTTCGCTTTTTTTAAACTAAATCTTTTCTTCATAATCTCTCTCTCCTTTAACAAACATACGTTCCTTTTTGTAAAATTACTATACCACCCGAACGAATGTTTGTCAATGTTTTTTCGAACAAATATTCTGTTTTTTAGTATTATAGAGATACATTGATTCTATTTTTTTTTATTAATGAATATACTATCAAAAAAAAGGGAATCAATATGGATATACCTATTCCTTATGATATTCCAATGAATAATGATAACATTCCGGATTTGCAAGGCTTATTCCAGGTAAATGTAACTTCTGCCACAAATAATGAACCATTGCCGGAGGCAACTGTACAAATTTCTTCTACCGGAGAACCTGATGTTATTTTAGAGGAATTTAAAACTAATGAAAGCGGCCAGACAGATAAATTCTTACTAGAAGCCCCGCCCTTTGCTTATAGTCAGGAGCCTTTACAAAACCAGCCATATTCAGAATATAATGTCCGGGTAATATTAGAAGGTTATGAGCCGGTGGTTGTTTCCGGAGCAGAAATTCTTCCTAAGACTTTTTCTTGGCAAAATATATCTATGCGACCACTAGGAAGACCTGGTTATCCCTATGTCATAGGACCTCACACCCTTTATGGATATTATCCACCTAAAATACCGGAAGCAGAAATAAAGACCGTGGAAGAAACCGGAGAAATTGTTTTATCTCAGGTAGTAATACCGGAATATATCGTGGTACATGATGGTGCCCCGGAAGACTCTTCAGCAGCAAATTACTATGTACCATATAGAGATTATATTAAAAACGTAGCAAGCTGTGAAATTTACGCTACATGGCCGGAAAGCTGCATTTATGCAAACGTATTGGCTATCATGTCTTTTACATTGAACCGTGTATATACTGAATGGTATAGAAATAAGGGGTATAATTTTACGATTACCAGTTCCACTGCTTATGATCATAAATGGATAAATGGAAAAAATGTATATGATAATATTTCTTATCTTGTGGATAGTATTTTTTCCAACTATTTATCAAGACCTAACGTGAATCAACCTATATTAACCCAATATTGTGATGGAAAAAGAGTCACCTGCCCTAACTGGATGAGCCAATGGGGTTCAAAAAATCTTGGTGAACAAGGATATTCCGCCATTGATATTTTAAGGTACTATTATGGTGATTCTATTTATATTAATACAGCCAGACAAATTTCCGGAATTCCTGCATCTTTTCCGGGAGAAAATCTAACCATTGGATCCAGAGGCGATAAAGTTCGTCAAATTCAGGAACAACTAAACCGAATTAGTGATGATTATCCACGGATTCCCAAAGTTGTATCTGACGGTATCTTTGGTGAAGGAACCGCTAATGCTGTTCGCACGTTCCAAACTATTTTTAATCTTCCTGTTACAGGAATTATTGATTATCCTACCTGGTATAAAATATCAGAAATTTATGTAGGTGTTTCTAGAATTGCAGAATTAAATTAATAAGTGAAAGAAAATCAGAGAAAGGAAAAAAATGCGAACACTCCGACTCCGCTTTTGTGTTCGCTCCTCGAATAGAAAATCCCGTTATTTTCCTGAGGTATGGTGCAAGTAATGAAAAAACAACATTATCCCTTTGAGCTTCAAAAACTTCCCTATTCTTACGATGCGTTGATTCCTTTTCTTAATGAAGAAACATTATATATTCATCATGAAAAACATCAGAAAAATTATGTAAATCGGCTAAATTTGGTATTAAAAGATTATCCGGAATATCACCAGCTTTCCTTAGAAGAAATTCTTATCCATCCCAACGTGTTGCAGGAATCGATTCGTGATGCTGCTCTTGTAAATGCAGGCGGCGTGTATAATCATCAACTATATTTTAACAGCATGCAGCCACACGGATTTTCCCTTCCAACGGGAGCTTTATTTGATGCAATAAATCAGACTTATGGCGATTATTATAAATTTCAAAAGACCATCATAGATGTTTCTATGAGTCTTGTTGGTTCCGGATATCTCAACCTGGTAAAAACAGAAAAAAGAGAAGTCAAACTGATTCTATCTAAGAACCAGGAGACTCCTCTTTCAGAACATCTTCTCCCTTTGATAACACTAGATCTATGGGAACACTCATATTATCTGCAATATCAAAATAGAAAAAATGATTATGTACAAAACTGGATTCGCTATATTAACTGGAAAGAAGCTGAACTCCGTTTTGGTAAATAATAGCCTGTACGGGAATCGAACCCGTCTCTCCGCCTTGAGAGGGCGGCGTCTTAGCCGCTTGACTAACAGGCCAAACAACTATTTTAGTTTAGCATTTTTTTCATAAAAAAGCAAGAGTTTTTTATTATTTCTTTATAAAAATTTTGAATCACATTTTTATTTTTATATTCACAAGTGTATAAACAAAATTCTATATAGATACAAAGCGATGATCCCATAACAGACCATCGCTTTTTTGGATTCTGACTCTTTCTCTGCTTTTTAATAACTTATGTATTTTTTTAATCTTTTCCGCCTACGCCAGCTCTAGCATTCGATTTAATGGTTTGTATGCCGCCTCTTTTGTCTCTTCTTCTAACTTCACATTCTCTTCTAAATAAACTAGCGCATCTTTTACCTTCTCTAAAGTAATTTTTTTCATATCCGGGCAGATTTGCTGTGAAATTACCGGATAAAACTTTTTATCAGGATTTTTTAATTGCAATTCATAGAAAACGCCTGTCTCTGTTGCAATAATAAATTCTGTATCATCACATTTTGTTGCAAAATCAATGATTTCAGAAGTACTTCCAATAAAATCCGATAACTCTAATACATCTTCCGTACATTCCGGATGCGTCAACACTTTTACTCCAGGATATTGTTGTTTTGCTTTTAAAAGGTCTTCTGCATGGATTTCTGTATGTACATGGCAAAAACCGTCATTGAAAATAAAATCTTTCTCAGGAAGCTGTTTTGCAATATATCTTCCTAAATTATTATCCGGAACAAAAAAGATTTTTTTATTAGGGAGAGCACTTACTACTTTTAAAGCGTTTGATGAAGTAACACATACATCAGAATGTGCTTTAATTTTAGCCGAAGAATTAATATAACATACCACTGCGATATCCTCATATTGCTTCCTCATTTCTTCTATTTTTTCTATGGTAACCATATGTGCCATAGGACAATCTGCCGTTACATCCGGCATAATCACAGTTTTTTCCGGATTTAATATTTTTGCACTTTCTCCCATAAAAGAAACGCCACAAAACAAGATATTCTTCTGAGTTACCTTAGTTGCTACTTTACTAAGATAATAGGAATCACCAACATAATCTGCAATTTCCTGAACCGCAGCGTCTACATAGTAATGTGCTAAAATAACCACATCTTTTTCCTGTTGCAATTTCTTAATTTCTTCTTTTAACATAAGTCGTAAGCTCCTTTTGTTCTTTTTATCTACAAATTTACGATATAAAGCCTAAACCTTAACATTCAAGACATATCCATACCTTATATATTAAAGCAAAGGCTACACTTTCAAAATCATACCATATTTTTCAATAAGCCTCAAGGGAATTTCAATGCATTTTTATCAGTTTTCATCCATAAAATAATATGTTTTAATCTCCATTGATTCATTGTAGTTACCCACGGATTAGTCTTAGAAACAAGACTATGCAAAATTATTGGGTATGCATGAATCATTTAGGATTAGGAATGTGAATCATCATATGTATCCAAAAAATGATGCTGCATGGATTTATTCTTATAAGAAATCAAAGTATCCAGATTTACATTTTCCACACTACGAAAAATATGTTCTTCCACATCAGGATTTGTTTCCTTTAATTTTTGTATTAATCTTTTTACTTCCAGCCGTGCAGAAGGATTTTGTTCTTCTGTATTTTGAGCACAGGTTTCTGTGAATCTACAGGCACATTGGATAAATTCTAAGTCATTGTATTCTTTCCATCTTAAAATTGCCTCTTCCCGTATCAGATACATTGGCCGGATTAACTCCATACCTTCAAAATTAGTGCTGTGTAGTTTTGGCATCATAGTCTGAAACTGTGATCCATAAAGAATTCCCATCAATATGGTCTCAATGACATCGTTATAATGATGCCCTAAAGCAATTTTATTACATCCTAATTCTTTTGCTTTTCCATAAAGACATCCTCTTCGCATTCTGGCGCAAAGATAACATGGAGATTTCTCAATTTCAGACACAGATTCAAAAATGTCAGAGTCAAAGATTTGAATGGGGATATTTAACAATTTTGCATTTTCTTCAATCTTTGACCTATTTTTTTGATTATAGCCCGGATCCATAACCAGAAAAACCACATCAAAATCAATTTTTCTGTGTCGTTTTAATTCCTGAAATAATTTAGCCATTAGCATGGAATCTTTTCCTCCGGAAATGCATACGGCAATTTTATCACCATTTTCTACTAATTGATAGGTATTAATTGCTTTTGTGAATTTCCCCCAGATTTCTTTCCGATATCGTTTTTGTATACTTTTTTCAATTTCTAAATACTTCATAATAAAGTGGCAGCAAAAAGCAAAATTATGGCAAAAATAACATTCACAACCGTGAAATGTAATATATATTTTCCTTTTTTACTGTGTTCCTCCTGTGCATAAAATTTATAAGAAATTAAACTTGCCAAAGAAGCAATCAAAGTTCCCAAACCTCCTACATTTACCCCCATCAAAAGAAGGTTCCATTCAGAAGTAAAACCGGAAAGTAAAATGGCAGTTGGTACATTACTAATTACCTGACTTAATAAAAATGCCAAAATTACTTCTCTTCCCTCTAAAAGACTTTCCATGGCGTTTCGTACCGTTTCCATTCTTCCCATATTCCCTATAAATATAAAGAAACTTAAAAATGTCAAAAGAAGATTATAATCCACTTTTTTTAAAATTTCTTTTCGTAAGAAGAATGTCCCAAAAAGAGAAATTCCAAGAGGAATCCAATAAGTAATAAAACGAAGTACACTAAGCAAAGAAACAAGAAAAACAAGAACAAAATAAACAAACTGTATTTTTTCTGTTTTTGATAAACTTATGCTCTTTTCTAATTTTATGGTTAAAATATTTTGTTTCTTTTGAAACATACAACCAACAACCAGTAAAATGGCAGATAGAACCGTAAGAGGCCCCATAATGCTTAAAAAGTTTCCCATATTCATACCAGACAAACCGTAAATATATAAGTTTTGCGGATTACCTATAGGTGTCAGCATACTCCCTAAATTCGCTGCAATAGTCTGTAATACAATTATGGAAATCATTTTTTCTTCCAATCCTATCATATGCAGTAATAAAATTGTAAATGGAACAAAAGTAATCAATGCCACATCGTTAGTAATCAGCATGGATGTAAAAAAGCATAAAAAAACAAGAACAAAAGTTAACTGTCTGAAATCCTTCACTTTTTTAGTCAGAAATCCTGCCATTTCAAAAAAAATTCCTAGTTCTTTCAGTCCTGCCATTACGATCATAAAGGAAAAAAGCAGGGCTAACACTCTGGTGTCAATATAGCTGAAATAGGTTTTATCCACCGGAACAAAGAACATTGATACAACAGCCAAAAACGTGGCTACAATGAAAATAGGTTCTTTTTTTACGAATTGAATAATTTTATCTGATATTTTCACTTCTTCCTCCTGTTCTCTTCCAAAACTTATAAAAAAGTTCATGAAACTATAAATCTTTTGAATTATGAATCAAAAATAAAGCTTAACTGATTGCTTTCCGGTATATCCCCAAGAAGTCCTAATTCCTGCATTTTATCTGTTACAGTAGCAGAAATTTTTGCCCGCTCTTTTAAGTCGTCTTTTGAAAGAAATGGGCCATTCTTTGCGGCTTCCTTTAATGCAGTGGCTGCCTTATCTCCTAGTCCGTCAATGGTCACAAGTGACGGCATAATTTTCCCATCTATAATCTGAAACTTTACATCATCAGCCACAAAAATATCCATTGGTAAAAATTCAAATCCTCTGGCATACATTTCCTGAACCAGCTTCATATCCCTTAAGGAATCCTGTTCTACTGCTGTCTGTTCTTCCTTTGGCTTCGAAGTAATTTCCTTCATACTCATCTCCAATTTTTCTTTTCCCTGACACATTTTTTCGTAAGAAAATGCCTTGGCACGGATACTAAAGAAGGTGGCATAATATGCAAGAGGATAATATACCTTAAAATACGCAATACGCCATGCCATCATAACGTAAGCAGCGGCATGCGCCTTCGGGAACATGTATTTTATTTTCTTGCAAGACCAGATATACCAGTCAGGAACATTATGAGCCAACATCGCCTCTTCCCACTCTGGCTTTAATCCTTTTCCCTTTCTCACACTTTCCATAATGGTAAAAGAAAGTCCTTTCTCCATCCCCATATTAATCAAATAAATCATAATATCATCACGTGTACAAATAGCTGTAGAAATCAATGCTTTTCCTTCTTGAATCAAAGTTTGGGCATTTCCAAGCCACACATCCGTGCCATGAGACAATCCGGAAATTCGAATCAGATCTGAGACAGATTGTGGGTTTGTGTCAAGTAACATCTGTATAACAAAATCCGTACCAAATTCCGGTATTCCGAGGGAACCAAGCTTTGTGCCGCCAATATCTTCCGGAGTAATGCCTAAAGCCTCTGTATTATGAAATAATGACATCACTTTTTTATCATCAAGTTTAATCGTTTTGGCATCAATTCCTGTTATATCTTCCATCATACGAATCATAGATGGATCATCATGACCAAGAATATCAAGTTTTAACAGGTTATGGTCAATGGAATGATATTCAAAATGAGTAGTAATGATAGGAGAATTTACATCATTGGCGGGGTGTTGTATCGGTGTAAAAGAATATATATCTTCATTTCTTGGTAATACAATCATTCCCCCCGGATGCTGTCCTGTAGTTCTTTTTACTCCGGTACATCCATGGCTTAAACGTTCCATTTCAGCCCGCCGTTTACTTTGATGTCGTTCTTCAAAATATTTATATACATAGGAATAAGCTGTCTTATCTGCAACTGAACCAATGGTACCGGCGCGAAAAGCCTTTCCTTTTCCAAAAAGTTCTTCCGTATAAGCATGGGCACAAGCCTGATATTCTCCGGAAAAATTCAAATCAATATCCGGCTCTTTATCCCCCTTAAAACCTAAAAAAGTTTCAAAAGGAATGTCATGACCTTCCTTCATCAAAGGTTCTCCGCACTTTGGGCAATTCTTATCCGGCATATCACAGCCGGAACATCCTGCAAAAGCTTTCACTTCTTCGGAATCAAAATCAACATAATGACAATTTTTACAAATATAATGTGCAGACAAGGGATTTACTTCTGTAATACCTGCCATGGTTGCCACAAAAGAAGAACCGACAGAACCTCTAGAACCAACCAGATAACCATGGTCATTAGAATCCCACACCAGCTTCTGCGCAATAATATACATAACTGCAAATCCGTTACTAATAATCGAATTTAATTCCCTTTCTAAACGTTCCAAAACTTGTGGTGGAAGTTCCGGACCATAAATTTCATGAGCTTTATCATAACAGATTTTGGTTAATGTCGCATCCGACTGCTCAATAACAGGAGGACATTTATCCGGTCTTACAGGTGAAATTCTCTCAACCATATCTGCAATTTTATTGGTATTTTCAATTACCACTTCATAGGCTTTTTCACTACCTAAATATTCAAATTCAGCCAACATTTCTTCTGTCGTTCGAAAATAAAGTGGAGGTTGATTATCTACATCACTATATTTCTTACTTGCCTGAATGATGGCACGATAAATACTATCCTCCGGTTCAATAAAATGAACATCACAGGTAGCCACTACCGGCTTCATAAATTCCTCACCTAACGCAACAATTTTTTGATTGATTTCCTTTAAATCCTCTACGGAATTTACGGGATATTTATCATTATCCAACATAAAAAAGTTGTTTCCAAGGGGCTGTATTTCAAAATAGTCATAAAACTGAGCCAGTCTTGTAATTTCTGCAACACCTTTGTTCATAAGAATGGCTTTATATAATTCTCCTGCTTCACAGGCAGAGCCAACAATCAAGCCTTCCCGATACTTTTCAATCAGACTTTTTGGCATACGAGGTCTTCTTGAAAAATAAGTGATGTGAGATTCTGAAATCAAACGGTACAAATTCACCCTTCCTAATTCATTCTTGGCAATTAAAATCCCATGATAGGAAGGAGCTGCCTTGATTGCCTCCGGACTCATTTGACACATGGCATTTAAGGAATCCAAAGTTTCAATCTCCTTGGCTTTCAGTAGAGGAATAAATTTCACAAAAATTTCTGCCGTTGCCTGAGCGTCATTTACTGCTCTATGGTGGTCAGTAAGTTTCACTCCCATATACTTTGCCACACTATCCAGGGTATATTTTGAAATTCCTGTAATTAAAAATCTGGAAAGCAAGACCGTATCAATATAAGTTGCATCAAAAGGCAACCCCAACTCTGCAGATTTTTCACGAATAAAACTTACATCAAAATCAGCATTATGTGCTACTAAAACACTATCTTCACAAAATTTCAAAAACTCCGGTAAAATCACATCAATAGTCGGTTCTTCCATTACCATCCGGTCAGTTATTCCGGTTAAGGATTCAATGTTTGGCGGAATCGGTTCTTGTGGATTTACAAAATGACTAAAGTGATCCGTGATAACTCCATTTTTTACCTTAACAGCTCCGATTTCAATGATTTTATTCTTCACCGGACTAAAACCCGTCGTTTCAATATCAAATACAACATAATCACCTTGCAGAGATTGATTTTTGGAATTCACTACTACCGTTTTTAAATCATCTACGAAATATCCTTCCACGCCATACAATAACTTAAAATCATCATCCTTATCAAGACAATGGGCAGCTACCGGGAAGGCTTGTACTACACCATGATCCGTAATTGCCATAGCTTTATGTCCCCAGCTTTTGGCAAGTTTAATAATATCTTTTATTCCAACTACACTGTCACTTTCACTCATAACCGTATGTAAGTGCAGTTCCACCCTCTTTTCTAAACTCAAATCTTTTCTTTTGATTCTAAAATCCGGAATTTCCTTCATTCCGATTACAGAACTAATGGAAACTTCATGATCATACTTGTCAAGGATTGCATTTCCTTTGATTTTATAAAATTTACCACATTTCAGATGATCTAATATATCCGGAAGGATTGCATTTGGCACAAATATTTTTATCATTATGGTGTCTGTATAATCTGTTAAAGCTAAAATAAGAATGGTTTTTTCAGAACGGATTTCTCTGGTATCCAGCTTTATTAATTCGCCACGAACTACAACCTCACCCATTTCCGTAATGATTTCTTTGATTTCAATAATATCACCCTCACAGTTTTTTCCATAAAATACATCCGGATCATCTGCCGGTCGTTGCTTTTTAAAGCCGTTATCCTGATTGAAATAATTTCTGTTTCCACTATTTTTCTTAGAACCTTCTCCATTCGATTTTTGTGTTTCTGAATTTCTGGCAGATGCGCTTTTTCTATTTCCGTCCACTTCTTTCGTGCCGGTGCCAACCGTTGAATCTGATTTTGTTTTAGAATCCACTTCATCTAATATAGAAGTTACCTCTAACTCTAATTTATGCATTTTATGTGCCTGTCTTAACTGTTCCTTCTGGTCTAAAGTATAATCAAAACCTACCTGAACATACATTCCGAACTTATTCTGATATACTTCCTCAATATATTTTTTTATCGCAGGAGATTTGCTTCTTGCCAGAAATGTATCCTCTAAGGTTAACGTAATAATATTATTGTCAAAGAACCACTCACTAGACTGCACCAGTCGATATTCCACATTACTTCTTTCTTTAAAATCTAATAAAAAACTGTCTTTGTATAACAAAAACAGTTTCTCAGGATCATATAATTCTGATAATTCATATCGTTCAATGATTTTTATCTTTGTCCGACTGCGTTCAAACATATATTTTTTAATTTCTTTTTCCATTAACATGATATTTCTTTTATGAATTAATTTCTCACTGAGGATATGAACTTCTAAAAGATTTATGGATTTTTTCATCAAAAGACGTTCTACAAAAACTTCCATAAATTCTCCTGTCAGCTCCTTAGAGGTTTTTAATTCACAAAAAACTTCATAAAATGAATGTAATGTATTTTCCATAGTTTATCACACCCCATTTTTTCTCTGTTCTTCCCCGAACTTAATGATAGACGTATTCTCTTTTATTTCCAATTTAGTAATTCTTCATATAAAGCATTCAATAAATCTTTTTCCGGTACTTTCCGGATAATTTCACCTTTTTTAAACAAAAGACCTTCTCCCTTGCCACCGGCAATTCCTAAATCAGCTTCCTTTGATTCTCCAGGTCCATTTACTACGCATCCCATCACTGCAACTTTAAGATTCAGATGTTCAAATTCCGTCACCATTTCTTCAACTTTGTTTGCCAAAGAAATTAAATCTATGGAAGTTCGCCCACAAGTTGGACAGGAAACTACCTCGATTCCACCTTCTCTAAGCTTTAAAGTGCGAAGAATCATTTTTGCTGTTGCAATTTCTTTTACAGGGTCATCTGTCAGAGAAACCCGAATTGTATTTCCAATCCCCTGATTTAAAATAATACCTAATCCTACAGAAGATTTAATATTTCCACCATAAGAGGTTCCGGATTCTGTAATTCCTACATGTAAAGGGTAAAGACACTTTGGAGCTAATAACTCATGTGCCTTAACACACATTAATACATCGGAAGATTTGATGCTGATTACCAGATTATCATATCCCATATCTTCAATCAATGCAATGTTATGAAGAGCACTGTCCACCAACCCCTCTGCGGTTACCTTACCATATGCTTCTAAGATATGTTTCTCCAAAGAACCACTATTTACTCCGATACGAATCGGAATATTTTTTTCTTTGGCAGCTTCCACTACTTCTAATACCCTTTCTCTGTTTCCAATGTTTCCGGGATTAATTCTAATCTTATCTGCACCATTTTCGATGGCTTTTATCGCTAACTTATAATCAAAATGAATGTCTGCCACCAAAGGAATGGAAATCGCTGATTTTATCTCTTTAAAAGCATTTGCTGCATGAATATCATTAACCGTAGAACGAACGATATCACAACCTGCTTTTTCCAGTCTTTTTATCTGGCCAATAGTAGCTTCTACATCCGCAGTCTTTGTATTTGTCATAGACTGAATCAAAATAGCATTCTTACCACCAATGATCCTGTCTTTAATTTTAATTTCTTTGGTATTTTCCCGAAACATATATAGTACCTCCTAAGATTTTTTCATAAAAAACTATAACCAGCGCCAAAGGGTTGCGACAATGAAATTCCATCTCCAAGCATTCTTGATATGCCTTCCTTTAGGTTTAAAAGAATACATTTTTTATATCATTAAACATAATAAAAATCATAAAGGCAAACAATATCATAATACCCACAAAATGAACCATGGCCTCTTTTTCCTGCGGAATCTTTTTCCTACGGATTGCCTCCAAAATGATAAATACCAGATGTCCTCCATCTAAAGCCGGAAATGGTAATAAATTCATCACACCAAGATTTACAGATAATAAAATAATAATATTCATGATGCTAAAGATAACGCTTTCCATGCCATATTCTTTACTTTCTTCTACAGTATCTCCAATTACTGACACCATTCGAACCGGACCGGAAAAATCATTCATGGACGCTTTACCTGAAAATAGTGTCCCTAAACTCTTATATACTACAGATACCTGATATTCCATTTCAAATAAAGAATATTTCATAGCTTCCAAGAAACCTATTTTTTCCCGGTAAGTATTCACTACAACATATTGACTTAAAGAATAAGAACTTATTTCCTGTGGAGTTACAACAACTTCATGTTCTCTGTTATTTCTTACATAAGTGACTGTAATTTCCTTATCACTAAAACCTATTTCTTCTTTATATTTTGCCAAATCATCACTATTCTTTAGCTCAGTTCCATCTAACTTTGTAATTACATCACCAATCATAAGACCGGCTTTACCTAGAGGACCATTTTTTTCTACACTCAATAATTCTATTACTTCGCTATCCGGGGAATAAGAAAATCCTAAACCATAATACTGATACAGTGTATCAATGGTAATATTCGTTTCTTTTCCATCCCGAAGTACAGTAAGTTCAACCGTTTCTCCATAATCTTCAAAATAATCACTAATATAATAATCTCTTCCCAAATGTATCTTATCACCATTGATGGCTGTTACGATATCCCCTTCCTGTAATCCGTTTTCTGCTGCAAGAGAATCTTCCTTTACAGCCAACACATAAGGCTTATCAATACCAACAGAAACAATCATAATAATTGCCATAACAAAAGCAAGAATAAAATTAAACAAAGGTCCCCCAAAAATAACCCAGAATCTTGCCCAGACAGACTTGTTGTTAAATGCCCTCTCATCGGTACTTTCTTCTTCTTCCCCCAGCATGGCACAAGAACCGCCTAATGGGATCAGTTTCAAAGAATACCTGGTTTCTCCTATTTTTTTACTTAAAAGACGCGGGCCAAAACCAACAGAAAACTCTGATACATAAATTCCATTTATTTTTGCAAAAATAAAATGTCCCAACTCATGAATCACTACGATTAAACCAAAAATTAAGATTGCGATTAAAATATTCACTATATTACCTACTTTCTATATACTCATAAATCCATTTTTCCGTTTCCCTAATTTCTTCAATGGTCGGATTTCCCACAAATGGATGTTTTTCAACACACTCTTCTATCAAATCATATATCTGTAAGAATGATATTTCCTCATTTAAAAATTTTGCAACAGCAAGTTCATTGGCTGCATTATAAGCCGTAGTAGCACTTCCACCCTTTCTCCCTACCTCATAGGCAAGAGAAAGCCCCCGAAACACTTCAAAATCCGGCTTTTCAAAGGTAATGGAAGAAATCGACCAAAAATCCAGTCTTTCTTCAGAAAGAAAACGTCTTTGTGTCTCACAAAGGGCGTACTGTATCGGCAGTTTCATATCCGGTGTCCCTAATTGTGCAATTACTCCATGATCTTTAAATTCCACCATAGAATGAATAATACTTTGCGGCTGAATCACCACCTGAATCTGGTCATAATCCACATCAAACAGCCATCTCGCTTCGATAACCTCTAATCCCTTGTTTACCATAGTAGCAGAATCAATGGTAATCTTCTTTCCCATGGACCAGTTTGGATGCTTTAATGCCTGTTGTAAAGTCACATGTTTTAGCTCTTCTAAAGATTTTCCCCTGAAAGGTCCACCAGAAGCAGTTAAAATTATCTTTGAAACGGAGCCTCTTTCTTCTCCATTCAGACATTGGTAGATTGCAGAATGTTCACTATCCACAGGATAAATTTTTACCCCCTTTTCCTGTGCCAAAGGCATAATGATATGTCCTGCCGTAACCAAGGTTTCCTTATTTGCCAAAGCAATGTCTTTCCCTTCACAAATAGCAGCAATGGTAGGAGTAATTCCTATCATTCCCATAATAGCAGTTACCACAATAGTGGCACTTTCACAAACTGCAACCTCAATTAAACCTTCTTTTCCGTAATAAACCGGAATATTTAAATCCTGAATTTTAAGCTTTAACTCTTTTGCCAGATCTTCTGTCTGAACGCTTACCATTTGAGGCTTAAATTCCCGTATCTGTTTTTCAAATAAAGTAAGATTTTTTCCTGCTGACATGGATACAATCTGCATATCTTTATTTTCTCTCACCACTTCTAAGGTCTGTGTTCCAATAGACCCGGTAGATCCAAGTAATGCTATTTTCTGCATCTTTTGTTTTCCTCCCGTTTAACTTAAAAATACAATTCCATAATAAACAATCGGTGCAGTAAAAATTATGCTGTCAAAACGATCTAACACCCCACCATGCCCAGGAATTAATTTACCATAATCTTTAATTCCGGTATCTCTTTTAAATGCTGAGGCCGCCAAATCCCCGATGATAGAAATAAATGCACCTATCAAACACACTACTGCACAAATCAAACCACTGTGATTTGAAAGTCCAAGATAAGTATTTCCCATATTTCCATACACAAAACCTAAAAGTCCGGCTCCAAGAATTCCACCAATGGCACCTTCTACACTCTTTTTGGGACTAAGTTTTGGCGACATTTTATGTTTCCCAATCAATCTTCCCACACAGTATGCAAAAGTATCATTTCCCCAGGAACTTAAAAATGCCAATACCACGTAAGCTCCGCCACCCTCAAGCATACGAATCCGGTAAATATAGGATAGTAAAATCACAGTGTAAACAAAGCCAAAGAAACTCGTCATGGCCTGTTCACCCTTATATTTCGGGAATGAAAATACATAGATAATCATAACTGCCATAAAAAACACAATAAACAACGGAAATAAGAAAGTTTCCTGTTTCAAGAATAAAATCAGATAATAAGCTACAGTAAACAAATAACCAAAAACCACAAATATGGAGGTATCCAGTTTAAAGAGACGATAAAATTCCCTTAATCCTATCACAGACAGAAGGAACATAGCCCCCAAAGTCCATAATCCACCGGCATACAAAACTGCTGTCATAAGAATTACCAATACAATTCCACTTAATAAACGTTCTTTAAACATTATGCAAGCCCTCCATATCTTCGTTCTCTATTATTGTAATACTGAATTGCCTTCCATAATTCCTCTTTATCAAAATCCGGCCATAAAACATCGGTAAAATAAAATTCCGTATAAGCCAGCTGCCACAATAAAAAGTTGGATAATCGTTGTTCTCCACTGGTACGTATCAGTAAATCCGGTTCCGGAATTCCTTTCGTATCCAAATATCCGGCAAACATATCCTCACCAAATTCTTCTATCAGAAATTTCCCATCTTTTGCATCCTGCATAGCCTTTCTCATGGCACGCATCATTTCATCCCTTGCACCATAATTAATGGCAATGGTTAAATTTAGACCGGTATTATTCTTTGATATTTCATCCAACTCAATGATAGCATTACGAATATCTTCGTCCAACCTGTTAATTTCCCCAATTACACGAATCCGCATATTATTTTTATTTGCCTTTTTTACACAATCCTTTAAATAATTACGAAGCAATTTCATCAAGGCATTTACTTCCTCATTTGGTCTTTTCCAATTTTCTGTAGAAAAGGCATACACTGTAATATACTTGATTCCGAATTCATCTGCTGCCTTACACACTTTTTCCAAATTTTCGCTGCCCTTAACATGCCCATAATTCCTAGGCATATTTCTTTTTTTCGCCCATCTTCCATTCCCATCTAAAATAATAGCCACATGTTCCGGAATACGATAGCTTTCATTCATTTCTTTCTTCATTATCTGCACCAAGCCTTTCAAGCCATATATGGGAAAAAGGCGAACAAAATTACATCCATGCCCGCCTTTAGAATTCGGAATCCTAACAACTCACTGCATATCATATTCCAATACTTGCAGTGGAAAACATTCCGATCAAACTACCTTCCAATTAAACTGTTAAAATTTCTTTTGATTTTACATCAATCGCCTTATCAATTTCGGCAATGTATTTATCTGTCAGTTTCTGAACCTTATCTTCTAAGTTCTTTAATTCATCTTCAGAAATTTCATTTGCCTTGTTTTGTTTCTTGAATGCATCATTTGCATCACGTCTGATATTACGGATCGCAACTTTAGCAGATTCTCCCTTTTTCTTAACATCCTTCACTAGTTCCTTACGACGTTCTTCTGTTAACTCAGGAAAATTAATTCGTACTGACTTACCATCATTATTTGGCATAACTCCTAAATCGGAATTGATAATTGCTTTTTCAATTTCTTTTACTAAAGATGCTTCCCAAGGAGTAATTAAAATACTTCTCGCTTCCGGAACCGTTACGTTCGCAACCTGCTGAATAGGAGTAGGGGAACCATAATAGTCCACTCTTAACTTATCCAAAATATGAGGATTTGCTCTTCCGGCACGAATTGCTGAAAATTCAGCGCTCAAATTATCCAGTGATTTTTCCATTTTTTCTTCGTATTGTTTTAACATAACTCGTCTTCCTCCTAAAATTTAAACTTCTACAATAGTACCTGTAATTTGATTATTAACAGTATGTACTATGCTGTCTTCTTCATTTAATCCAAAGATTATCATCGGCATTTTATTATCCATGCTTAAAACTGCTGCTGCTAAATCCATTATTCCAAGTTTCTTATCTACGATTTCTTTTACACTAATTCTGTCATATTTCTTTGCATTCGGATTTGTTTTAGGGTCACTGTCATAAACTCCGTCCACTGCTCTGGCTGCAAGTACAACATCTGCCTCAATTTCAATAGCTCGAAGAACCGTAGCCATATCTGTTGAAAAGTAAGGATGACCAATGCCACCGGCAAAGAATACCACTTTATTCTGATTTAAATCCTTTACTGCTTCATCCTTAGAGAATAACTTCGTCATGGCACCACAGGAAAATGGTGTATAAACATTGGTATCAATTCCAACGGTTCTAAAAATCTCAGACACATAAATACAATTCATCACCGTAGCAAGCATACCAATCTGATCTGCCTTGGTTCTGTCGATTTTTTCACTGGTTCTTCCTCTCCAAAAGTTACCACCACCAATTACAATTCCTACCTGAACGCCCTGCTCCAACACTTTTTTTACCTGAAGTGCCACTTTGGTAACCGTAGGTTCATCAAAACCTGTCTTTTTATCTCCAGCTAATGCTTCGCCACTTAGCTTTAACAATATTCGTTTCATCTCCATTATAAAACATCTCCTATTCCGTATACTCATACCTTATAAGTATAACAAAAATCAAGAAAACATACAATATTTTTTTCTTTTTGTTATTCATAAATTTATTTCATTTCTGACGCATAAAAAAAGACGTCTGAAACATACTACAAAGGTAAATGATATTGTAAAGGAGACAAGATTATGACACAGTTAAATCAAATGGAAGTTCAAAACCTACGTCACTTAATTAGCAAACACGAAACAATTTCACAAAAATGGAGTGAATATGCAAAAGCATGTGAAAGTCAGGAAATAAAAGACTTCTTAAGAAATGGTGCAGAAAGTGCAGCGAAAACAAAAGATGCTTTTATGAAATATCTATAGCATATGATATCAGGGACAAAATATCTTTTGACCCAAACATCAGTTTATAAAACTATGTTACGAGTCATTCCCTTATATTTAGTATCTTTTGGAATTTTGTAACCTACACAAACCAAATAATAAGCAATATGATAACAGAAAGGAAAATACATGGTAGTTTATGAACTTCTATGTATATGGTAAAGAAAATGGACGAAAAAACTATGGTATCTGATGCTTTATCAGAAATGAACGCAAGTCTTTTAAGCTACGCTTATTTTATCGAACAGACTAGTGACGAAACATTACGTCAAAAAATTATTAATTCCCGTAATGATACTGAAGCAAAACAATATGAATTATATAAAATAGCGAAAAAACATGGTTATTACCAGCCTGCAGCCCCTGCCAAGCCGGAAGAAGTTGAAAAAGTAAAAGCTGAATGCTCCTGCACAAGTAAAAACTAATTTAAATATCCGTAAACGATGGAACAAATATTAAGCTAAGGAGTATCAGCGCCATTCTTCAAGATATTTGTCGAACCGGCAAATATTCATATATCACAAGTCCCATAAATATATCCTATAAACCTAACATACGATTTTTATAGGGATATTTATGGGACAATTTCATATGTATTTTTGTTACTCATTTATCCAGACACACGGAACGAATCACTATTCTAACATAAACTGCTATTTTATGGAAGTACCTCCACCTACAAACAAATGTTTGCAATTTTATCGAACGTATGTTATACTTGCAACAGAACTATAACAAATACATATAGGAGGACTTCATGAAATCGAATCAAATTACTTCGAAACAAGAGGAGATTCTTGCTTATTTAAAGGAATGTATCCTCTCCAAAGGCTATCCACCTTCTGTTCGTGAAATATGTGATGCCGTTAAACTAAAATCCACATCTTCTGTTCATTCCCACTTAGCGAGTCTGGAACAAAAGGGATATATTCGTAGAGATGCTACCAAACCTAGAGCGATTGAGATTTTAGATGATGAGTTTAATCTGACACGAAGAGAGATTGTAAATGTACCTATTGTAGGTACTGTAACCGCCGGAGAACCTATTTTAGCCGTAGAAAATATCGAAGGATATTTCCCAATGCCACCAGATTATCTTACCAATCAATCTTCTTTTATGTTAAAAGTAAAAGGAGAAAGTATGATAAACGCAGGAATTCTGGATGGAGATATGATTTTAGTTGCACAGCAGCCAACTGCCAGCGATCGAGATATTGTGGTAGCCTTATTGGAAGACAGCGTAACTGTAAAACGTTTTTTCAAAGAAGACGGACACTACCGCCTACAGCCGGAAAATGACTACATGGATCCTATCATCGTTGATAAGGTAGAAATCTTAGGAAAAGTAATTGGTGTTTACCGTTCTCTTTTAAGATAAGAATACATAACATTACTATTTGCGGATGAAATAATGTAAGTAATGAAAGTAAATTTTACCATTTTCTTTCATCAAAAAATCAAAACATAAAAAAAAGAAGTGTGTTTATAAAATGCCTCCTTGAAATGCCGGATTTTTAAATCCGGTTTTCAAAGATTTCGTCAGTTATGATTCCAACACACACTTCTTTTTTATTTCAAACTTTTAACACTAATAAATCTCAATGATTCACGATAATCTCGGATAAATTATGATAACAATGTATTAACATCAATAAATTTACCATCTCTCCACATACGTTCTAAATCATAGAATTCTCTATCTTCTTTTAAAAATACATGAACAATAATATCATTAAAATCTAACAAAATCCAATTTCCAGAAGCCTTTCCTTCTGACTGCAACAATGTAACACCGTTTTTTTCCAATGCTTCTGTTACATTTTCTACCAGTGCTTGAACCTGACTTGGGCTATTTCCATTTACAATAATAAAATAATCTGTAATTACCGTTTGTTCACTGATATCAATGACACAAATATTTTCCCCTTTTTTATCGTCCAAGGCTTTTACTGCTATTTTGATTTTTTCTAACATGTTCGTTCTCCTTTCGCTATTTCTTCATCATTAGGCAATTGTGAAACTACCAAAACTTATATTAAGTGATTCAAAAGAAACAAATACATAAGCAGGCGCTTGGGCGGCCGTCGGTACTTAATGAGCGACTTGTCGCGAATTTAGTACCGCTACGAGCCGAACGCAGCGAGAGCGTGCCTGCATTGTTTTGTTACTTTTGAATCACTTTTACATAAAATATTGTAGTTTCGCAATCACCTATCTATTAATCATCCTCTTTTTCTACTTTCAATGAATTTTTATAATACTCGTATGCACTCAAAGTAATATCATCAATTACCGCATTCTTTACTTCTAAATAATGAATCGTATTCTTCATTATCTGACATAAACAGGCATCCAAATTTGTAAATGCCATTTTTCTTATCAATCCCATATTTTTTATCTCTTTACGATTTGCTTCCATAAAATCTGCAATATAAATAATCTTTTCCAGAGTTGTCATATCTTCTTTTCCGGTAGTATGATAAGTGATGGCAGAGAGTATTTCCGGGTCCTCCACCCCATATTTCTTTTTTGCATAGAAAGCTCCAAGCTTACCGTGAAGCAATTCAGGATTCGCATATTCGTACTCACTAATCGATAATTGATTTTCCCGGCAAAGTTTAATTTTTTTCTCTGTGGACAAATACTTGGCACAATCATGCAGCAGACCTGCAACAGCAGCTTTTTCAATATCCACATCATAACACATTGCCATACAGGCAGCAGTATATTCTACTCCAAGAGAATGCTCAAATCTTTTCGGAGACAGTTTTTTCTCCAGTTTTTCACGCATCTCAATTCGATTCATATTTTCATCAGTCCTTACTTCTTTTCTAACTTATTTGAATTGGCAGCTACTTACTATTCGTTGTCTGATATAATTTACGAGTCAATGCATACTCTTCCACTTCTTTGGGTAAAAGATAACGGATGGAACGTCCATTACGAACTCTTTTTCTGATGTTATGGGATGAAATTTCTAAACTTGGAGTAAGCAAAGGAAATATTTTTCCAAAAGGATATTTTTCCAATAAATACTCGATTTGAGCCTCTAATTCAGACTCTGCAATGTGATCTCTTCCTGCCGCTAAAATAACCGCATATCTTAATATTTCATCTGGTTCCTTCCATGATTCAAAATGATACAATGAATCCGCTCCCATAATAAAATAATACTCATGTTCCGGGTGTTCCTCTTTTAACTGCCGAACCGTATCCACGGTATAAGTGTATCCTTCTCTTTCCATTTCTAATAGAGACAATTCAAAGTGAGGATTGTCTTTAATCGCCAATTCAACCATATTAATGCGGTCCTTCGCAGATACATTGCTGGAAATATTTCGATGGGCAGGTTCCTTTACCGGCATAATAAGAACCTTGTCCAAATCAAAATCCTCATAGGCAGTTTCTGCCAATAACAAGTGCCCATTATGAATTGGATTAAATGTACCGCCCATAATACCAATTTTCACTTTTTCCTCCGTTCCTCCGTTTTATCAACGGCAATGCGTAGAATATACCAAAATTATGATGTCAAGCTCAATCTATGATACCATTTTTGCCCATATAGGAGCAATGCCAAGCATCTATAGACTATTGTGTACTTTTTTATCGCCTCTGTTACCTTTTACTTTGGTAGTTCAATTTTTTTATTTTCTTTTGATTCCTTATATAGCACAATCTTTTTACCAATCACCTGCACCACTTGGGCTCTTGTTCGTTCAGCCAGCACATTGGCTATCTCTTTTGGATCATCCAGACAATTTTTTAATACTGATATTTTAATTAGTTCTCTCTTATCAATAGCTTCTCGAATTGCTTCTGTTACTTCAGGAGTTAACGATGATTTTCCAATTTGAAAAATAGGATCGATGTTCATCGCCAATCCTTTTAGATAAGCTCTTTGCTTACTTGTCATAAAAATTCCTCCCTATCTTAACCAAAGTATCTTTGTTTGCGATAATTCACAACATTTCTTTTAAAGTAACACTGATATAAAGCATCTCAATTTATTTATAATACTCAAATTCCAAAGCGTATAGTTTTACAATGTCTCCATCCTGGATACCAAGTTCCTCTAACTGCGTCAAAATTCCTGTATCCTTCAGGAATTTCTGGAAGAAATCAAAACCTTTTTCAGAATCCAGATTTGTATATCCGAGCATTCTTTCAATTCTAGGTCCCTCTACAATAAATACGCCTTCTTCGTCGCCTTTTTCTACGGTAAATGGCTCTGTAGGATCGTCATATGAATCAAGATTATATTCCGGTTCAAATTCCACTACTGTCTGGTCAGCATCCTTTAACATACTGTTGATATGCCATAGAAGTTCCTTTACTCCTTGTCCACTTACTGCCGAAATTGGAAATACCTTCATGCCTTCTTTTCCAAACTCTTCTTCCAACATGGAAATGATCACTTCCTGATCTTCTTCCGGCATGGCATCAATTTTATTTGCAGCAATTACCTGTGGCCGTTTTTCTAAATCCTTATTATAAGACTTTAACTCTTCCAAAATAGTATGAATATCTGTGATAGGGTCTCTCCCTTCCGTAGATGCCGCATCCACCATATGAACCAACACCTTGGTTCGTTCAATATGTCTTAAAAATTCAAATCCTAGTCCAACACCCTGGGAAGCCCCTTCAATGATACCAGGAATATCCGCGATTACAAAACCTTCATTTGGTGCTAAGTCTACCACCCCTAAATTAGGATTTAAGGTGGTAAAATGATAATTCGCAATCTTAGGCTTTGCATTGGTAACACGGGATAAAAATGTAGATTTTCCAACATTAGGATATCCAACCAGACCCACATCTGCAATTACTTTTAGCTCCAACTGAACCCATAATTCTCTTGCTTTTTGACCCGGCTGGGCATATTTTGGAACCTGCATGGTGGCAGTTGCATAATGCTGGTTTCCCTTACCACCACGACCACCTTTCAACAAAACAACAGGTTCCTTTTTATTTGACATATCCAGGATTACTTTTCCTGTTTCTGCATCTTTAATGACAGTTCCAGGTGGTACTTTTAAAACAATATCCGCTCCATCCGCTCCATGACAACGTTTTTTACCACCGTCTTCTCCGTTTTCGGCACAATATTTTCGAACATTACGAAAATCTACCAATGTATTTAATCCTTCGTCAACTACAAAAATTACATCACCACCACGACCACCATCACCGCCATCCGGCCCGCCGTTTGGTACATATAATTCTCTCCGGAAACTCACATGGCCATCTCCGCCTTTACCGGAACGAATATATATTTTAGCTCTATCTGCAAACATTGTATCACCTCGTTTATATGAAAAAACGACTTCAAATCAATCTTGATTTAAAGCCGTTCATTAATTCTTAGTCGTTTGTTCTTGGGTAAACAGAAGCCTGCTTCTTGTCTCTACCCTTTCTTTCAAATTTAAGAACTCCATCTGTTAATGCGAATAAAGTATCATCTCCACCACGTCCAACATTCACACCTGGATGAATCTTAGTACCACGTTGTCTATATAAAATGTTACCAGCTTTAACAAATTGTCCATCTGCTCTCTTCGCTCCACGTCTCTTAGATTCGGAATCTCTACCATTCTTAGTAGAACCAACACCCTTCTTATGAGCGAATAATTGAAGGTTCATCTTCATCATTGTAATTACACCTCCTTAAATTTAACTTTCAAGTACTGCTTTCCATATGTTTCACGGACTCCGTCAATACCTAACATCAACGAATCCATTAATAGTTTTGCATCATGTGAAATAGAATCTGTATCCAGGAAACGAAACGTTACATCGCCTGTATCCTCTTCTACTTTTCCGTCAAAACCATCTTCAGTAAGAATCTCAATAGAATTGATAAAGTTCACAACCAAAACTGATATAGCAGAACAAACAATGTCCTTACCTTCCACATCATATCCGGCATGTCCCTTTGCTTCAAATCCTATACAATTATCATTCTGATTAAAAAAAGTAATTCTAACCATAATTAAGCATTAATCTTGTCAATCTTAACTTGAGTATATGCTTGTCTATGTCCTTGCTTTTTATGATATCCAGTCTTTCTCTTGTACTTGTAAACGATAACTTTCTTACCTTTACCTTCACCTTCGACTGTAGCTTCAACAGAAGCCTTCGCAAGAGCATCACCAACTAATACATCGCCGTTGTTTACTAAAACAACATCAAATGTAACTTTACTTCCAGCTTCAGCGTTTAATTTTTCTACTTTAATTACATCGCCTTCTGCTACTTTGTATTGTTTACCACCTGTTGCTATGATTGCGTACATATGGCACCTCCTATTACAATTACTCGCCAGTTATGGTGGTCAAAAGACTCTTTCTTACCTCACTGTGCGGCACACTATCGTAGTTTAACATCAAATTTCCTGTATGTCAATTGTTTTTTTATAATTTTATATAAAAATGTTTTTTATAATTTTATATAAAAATTTGTTTTTTATAATCTATATAAAAAACTATAACCCGATCAATACAGATGCAACCTTAAAATAAATAAGCAAAGAAATCGCATCCACCATGGTTGTAATAAAAGGACTGGCCATTACTGCAGGGTCAAAACCAATTTTTTTAGTGAGAATCGGAAGGGCACAACCAATTACTTTTGCAATAATAACAGTCATCAATAAGGTAATGCAAATTACGATAGCTATCATAAATTCTACTCTGTCAAATACCAGTAATTTCACAAAATTACAAGCTGTCAAAGTAATTCCACAGGCAAGGGATACCCTGAATTCTTTCCATATAACTTTTAAAATATCCCTAAATTCAACCTCTCCCAAGGAAAGGGCACGAATAATCGTTACCGAAGCCTGACCTCCCGAATTTCCACCGGTATCCATCAGCATCGGTATATAAGCGGTCAATATGGTACAGGTAGCAAGAGCATTCTCAAAAGATGTAATAATCATTCCTGTAAAGGTTGCAGAAATCATAAGCAACAACAACCACGGCATTCTCGCCTTCCAGGTTTCAAAAACCGTAGTTTTAAAGTAAGATTTATCAGACGGAATAATCGCTGCCATCTTTTTAATATCTTCTGTAGCCTCATCCTGCATAACATCAATGGCATCATCAAAGGTAACAATACCAACCAGACGGTTTTCATCGTCCACAACCGGAATCGCCAAAAGGTCATACTTATTAAACTTATTCGCAACCTCTTCCTTATCTTCCAAGGTGTGGACAGAAATACATTTTCTATCCATTAAATCCGCTATTTCTTCAGTTTCTTCAGCAAGCAGTAAAGATTTGATTGTTACACTGCCCTGTAAAAAACGATTATCGTCCGTTACATAACAGGTATAAATGGTTTCTTTATCAATACCGGTACGACGAATCCGTTTTATGGCCTCTTCCACTGTCATACCCGGCCTTAAACTGACGTATTCGATGGTCATGATACTTCCGGCACTGTCATCCGGATATTTTAAAATTTCATTGATCATCTTTCTGGTGTCAGTGTCTGAATTAAGTAAAATCCTTTTTACTACGTTGGCCGGCATTTCTTCCACGATGTCAACTGTATCATCCAGATACAATTCATCCAGGACTTCTTTTAATTCGTTATCACTAAATCCCGTAATCAACAATTCCTGTGCATCTGCTTCCATTTCTACAAAGGTTTCCGCTGCAAGTACCTTCGGCAGAAGACGAAACAAAAGTGGAATTTTCTCGTTGGCTATTTCCTCAAAAATAGAAGAAATATCTGCAGGATTCATTTCAACCAGAAGTTCTTTCAATTCCGGATAATTCTTTTCCTCCAATAACTTTAAAATCAATTCGCTAAGATTCGTTTTTGTTTCCACGTTACTTACCATACCTTTCTATTTGATTACTTCATAGATATTTGATGGTAAAAAAGCAAAGCAGGAAACATTAGCTTTGGTATACATTTGTAATAAAACATTCTTTTATATTTTATTACAAATATATACCAGACACTAATGCTTCAAACCTATTTTGCTCCTACTACCCGTTTCTGTGTCCATAAATACTCCTTTCTTGTTCTGTTCACTCATTTATATTTAATAAAACACCTGTGACAATTCCTATTTGATGCAGAATATCTGCTTTCGAACTGCCACAATTATCTTATCCTTTTTTCTCTTTTTTGTCAACTTTCATATTTTTTACTATTTGCATTTCTATCCCATTTTATTCCTGATATAATAAAGTGTGCATTGCACACTTTATTATATCAGGTTAAATCTTATCAATTTCAACTTCTTCCCCACTTTTTACATAATCAATCTGTTCTCCTAAAATCCTTTTCATTCTTTCGTAAGGTTCCTCTCCGGTACAATGACATGTATAAAATTTTGTTCTATAGTCTTTTAATTTCCATGCAGTCTTCTCAATTAGATCTATATCCTCC
>JBGVLX010000111.1:0-35717 GCA_045124495.1 Lachnospiraceae bacterium | reverse complement strand
GAAATGGAAAAGAGTATGTATTCATTGATACCGCCGGTCTTAGAAAAAAGAGCAAAATTAAAGAAGACATTGAGCGTTACAGCATCATCCGTACTGTATCTGCAGTAGAGCGTTGTAATGTGGCTATTTTAGTCATTGATGCAAAGGAAGGTGTTACAGAACAGGACGCGAAAATTGCCGGAATTGCCCACGAAAGGGGTAAGGCTATGATTATTGCCGTAAATAAGTGGGATGCAATCGAAAAAAATGATAAGACCATTTATAAATTTACGGAAGATATCCGTAGAACTTTGGCATACATGCCATATGCAGAATTAATTTTTATTTCTGCGGCTACGGGACAACGTCTGCCAAAATTATTTGAACTATTGGATGCTGTCATTGAAAATCATGCCTTAAGAGTTGCAACCGGTGTTTTAAATGAAATTCTTTCTGAGGCAGTTGTAATGCAGCAACCACCGTCAGATAAAGGAAAAAGATTGAAGTTATACTACATTACCCAGGTATCGGTAAAACCACCTACTTTCGTTATTTTTGTAAATGATAAAGAATTAATGCATTTTTCTTATACAAGATATATTGAAAATAAAATCAGAGAGGCTTTTGGGTTCAGAGGTACACCTCTAAAATTTATTATCCGTGAACGAAAGGAAAAAGAATAAGATGGAAAGAGTTTTATGTCTAATGATTGGTTACTGTTTTGGATTATTCCAAACAGGATACATATATGGAAAATTACATGGAATTGATATCAGGGAACATGGTAGCGGAAATGCAGGAACTACTAATGTAGGAAGAATTCTTGGAAGAAAAGCCGGTGCTATTGTATATATCGGAGATATTTCCAAGACTTTGATTGCATTAGGTATTGTCAGAATCTTATATACCCAGTCACAACCGGAACATTTGTATTTATATCTGGCATATGCAGGGTTGGGTGTTGTATTAGGACATATTTTCCCGTTTTATTTGAAATTTAAGGGTGGAAAAGGAATTGCGGCCATGTCTGCAATCTTCGCATCCATGGACTGGCGTATTTGTGTGATAGCTATTTTAATTTTTGGAATGACTCTTTTGCTTACAAGATATGTTTCGCTGGGTTCTATTTTAATGTCAGTGGCTTTTTTGATTGAATATGTTATTTTTTCTCTTCAAAGCAGCTTTAACTGGTTTGGAGTAAAATTGAAAACTGAGATTCCAATGGAAATAACCATTGAGGGCAGTATTGTTATTTTTGTTCTGGCATTTATTGCGATTTATAAGCATAAATCAAATATTGTACGATTGATTCAAGGAACAGAAAATAAAGTAGGTTCGAAAAAGAAGGCATAGGGAGGAATTGGTTTGAAAAAAATTAGTGTAATTGGGGCCGGCAGTTGGGGAACTGCATTGGCATGTTTATTAAATGATAATCAACATAATGTAACCATTTGGTCTATTGATAAGAATGAAGTGGAAATGCTTACTACTTATCGGGAACAGAAGGAAAAGCTGGCCGGAGTAAAGGTTGCAGATGAAATTAAGATAACTGCTGATTTAAAAGAAGCTTTGACAGATAAAGATATTGTTGTTATGGCAGTGCCATCCATTTTTGTCCGTTCTACTGCAAAGAAAATGGCAGAAGTGATAAGTGGAAGTCCTATTATTGTGAATGTTGCTAAAGGGATTGAAGAAAATACTCTTATGACTTTAACAGATATCATAAAGGAAGAATTACCTGGATATCAGGTGGCTGTTTTATCCGGACCTTCCCATGCAGAAGAAGTGGGAAGAAAAATACCAACTACCTGTGTAGTTGGTTCTTCCGACAAGGAAACCTGTGAAATTCTTCAGGATGTGTTTATGAATCAAGTATTTCGTGTATATACCAGCAGTGATGTTTTAGGAATTGAACTTGGCGGTGCCCTAAAGAATGTCATTGCATTGGCTGCCGGTATCAATGATGGACTTGGATATGGAGATAATTCAAAAGCAGCGCTTATGACAAGGGGAATTGCTGAGATTTCAAGACTTGGAGTAAAAATGGGAGCAAAAATGGAAACCTTTTATGGCTTGTCTGGAATTGGTGATTTGATTGTAACCTGCTCAAGTAAACATAGCCGTAATCGAAATGCCGGATACTACATTGGAAAAGGGATGTCTTATGAAGAAGCAATGAAAGAAGTGAAAATGGTGGTTGAGGGCGTTTATTCAGCCAAAGCTGCTTATGCCTTATCGAAAAAATATGATTCCCCACTTCCTATTATAGAACAGGTAAATAAGGTGTTGTTTGAGCAAAAAGCGCCTACGGAAGCGGTGACAGAATTATTTTTAAGAGATAAAAAAATGGAAAGTGGAACTAATTTTTGGAATTAGGAGGTGCAAAGAATGAGTAAATTAAATGATTGTTATAAAAGTCTGATAAATCAGGTAAACTTTAAACCGGCGGTAGGAATTGTATTAGGCTCCGGTCTTGGAAATTATGCGGATACTATACAGGTAGTGCAGACCATAGAATACAGTAGCATTGCAGGTTTTCCGGTTTCAACAGTATCCGGACATAAAGGAAGATATGTGTTTGGCTATGTAGAAAATGTACCGGTGGTAATTATGCAGGGAAGGGTACATTATTATGAAGGTTATTCTATGGAAGATGTGGTACTGCCAATCCGCTTAATGGGACTTATGGGAATTGAAAATCTAATTTTGACCAATGCAGCGGGAGGATTAGATGAAGATATGAAACCGGGAGATTTGATGTTAATTACAGATCAGATTAGTAGTTTTGTACCTTCTCCTTTGATTGGGAAAAATGATGATTCACTAGGTACCAGATTTCCGGATATGTCCAATATTTATAATAAAGATTTGCAAAATCTGGCCCGAAATGTGGCTTATGCGAATGGAATCTCATTAAGGGAAGGCGTATATGTTCAGTTTACCGGACCTAATTATGAATCACCGGCCGAAGTGCGTATGGCAAAATTACTAGGTGGAAATGCGGTAGGAATGAGTACGGCTTGTGAAGCAGTAGCAGCAAATCATATGGGTATCAAATTAATCGGAATATCCTGCATTTCAAATTTAGCCAGCGGAATCAGTGAAACTCCATTAAATCATTTGGAAGTAAAACAGGCTGCGGACAGAGTGGCTCCAGTATTCCAAAGACTGGTAACCGAAATAGTTAAGGTTTTGAAAACAAATATTGAACGTTAATAATAAGAACTTGAATATTTTGGATTATGTTTAGAAAAGTGTGGTGAGACAGATTTTATTTGTATTGCCACTTTTTTTGATAAACGAGTAATAGATATGCTATTTAATATATAAAAAACGATAAATATAAATAAATCAAACTTACAATAACTTTGATTTGACAAAATAATACATTATATGATAAAATATTGCCCGTGTGTAATATATAAATTAACGGAGGAGAATTTTATGAAATTTTGTACTAAGTGTGGAAAACAATTAGAAGAAAATGAAGTTTGTTCCTGCAGTACACAGGAAGTAACACAGAATGTAATGAACTATCAACCGGAACAGCAGGTAAATCAGGATGCATTTTACCAATCAAATCAGTCTGCCTATAACGCTACTGATAATCAGCCGGCTTTTAACGCAGATGCTTTTAATCAGCCAGTGAATGGTTCGTCCAAAAAAGCTCTCATTGGTTTAGTTGCAGCAGTTGCAGTAGTTGTTGTATTAGGTGTGTTGTTGGTTGTGTCTTTAGGTGGTGGTTATAAAAAACCACTAGATAAAATCTGCAAAACCATAAATAAACAGGAAAAGGATTTTGATAAACTTGTAGCCGTATTTTTACCTGATTTTGCAGGTGATGCTTATTCAGATTTTATGAAAATCATGAGAGATAATGATGAAATAGCAGATATGTACGAAGAAATGGAAGATAGTATTGATGAAATATATGCGTCTTTGGAAGATGAATTTGGTGATGATGTAAAAATTTCTTATGAAATCAAAAAGAAAGAAAAAATGGATAAGGATGATTTAGAAGATATTGAAGAAACCATTCATGATATATATGATGGTTATCTTGAAAGTGTTGTTGATGAAATTGATGACATGGATTCTTCTGACTGGGAAGACATGGCAGATGAATTAGATGTTACAGAAAGCAAGGCAAAAAAAGCAGGAAAAGTGGTAAAAAACTTCGCTAAAGATTTAGAAAAAGCTAAAGTTTCTTCTGGATATACATTAAAAGTGAAGATTAAAATCGCAGGTGATGATAATGATATCAGCGAAACCTTTGAATTTAATGTAATAAAAGTGAATGGTGACTGGATGATTGACTATTTTACTTTATTTGAAGAAAATTCAAGTATGTTATATGATTTGATGTATTAATTTTTTCATAATGGCATAGGATATAAAAACATTTTTGTTGCTAATATTATTAATATTCCACTTAAGAATATTTCTTGAATTAGCAGGATAAATTTATGCATAATCATTCCCCCTTGAACATATACTTTACTAGTATATACAAGGGGGAATTTTTTGTGGAGCAGTCATTTGAAATTTATGAACACATGAAAGCAAGAACAAATGGTGAAATTTATTTTGGCATTGTAGGACCTGTTCGTACCGGTAAATCAACATTTATCAAACGTTTTATGGATTTGTTTGTATTGCCTAATATAGAAAATGAGACTGACCGGAAACAGGCATTGGATGAAATGCCACAGTCTGCTGGCGGAACTACAGTCATGACAACTGAACCAAAATTTATACCGAAGGAGGCAGTTACCATTCATATTA
The DNA here is from genome assembly GCA_045124495.1 of Lachnospiraceae bacterium. Classification (GTDB taxonomy): domain Bacteria; phylum Bacillota; class Clostridia; order Lachnospirales; family Lachnospiraceae; genus RGIG1668. The sequence goes on along the minus strand of JBGVLX010000111.1, from coordinate 30,953 downwards.
ATGAGGATGTATCTTTTAAAGTACGTCTTGTAGATTGTGTTGGTTTTATGGTTGATGGTGCCACAGGACATCTGGAAAATGAGAAGGAGAGAAATGTAAAAACGCCATGGTTTGATTATGATATTCCTTTTTCAAAAGCTGCAGAAATCGGTACTCAAAAGGTAATTCATGATCATTCTACAGTAGGAATCGTGGTTACCACAGATGGTTCTTTTGGTTCGATTAAAAGAGAAGATTATGAAGCAGCAGAAGAAAAAACCATAGCAGAATTAAAAGCATTACATAAACCTTTTATCGTAATATTAAATTCTTTATACCCTTATTCGAAAGAAACGAGGGAATTAGAGCAAAGATTAAATGAAAAATACCAGGTAAAAGTTATTTCCATGAATTGTGACCAACTAAGAAAAGAAGATATCTCCCGAATGATGGAAGGTTTGTTATTAGAATTTCCATTGTTAGAAATACAGTTTCAACTTCCAAAATGGGTAGAAATGATGGAAGAAAATCATCCTTTGAAAGAAGCAATGGTACGGGTAGGCATGGAAATGGTACATTCCATGAATATGATGAGGGATGTATATGATTATGACTATGGTGAGAAAGAATATATTCAGCAAATTAAATTAGATCATATTGATCTTTCTACAGGAACAGCCTATATTATTATAAAACTGGATGATAAATACTATTATGAGTTGCTGAGTCAAATGTTGGATATGAAAATTGAATCTGAATTTGATTTCATTCGTCTTTTAAAGAACCTTGCTAAAAACAGAGGGGAATATGACAAGGTTTCTGATGCTTTATGTGATGTTCAGATAAAAGGATACGGAACGGTAGCACCTACCAAAGAGCAAATTACTTTAGATAAGCCGGAAATTATTAGACATGGTAACAAATTTGGCGTAAAGATTAAAGCAGTAGCTCCGTCTATTCATTTTATCAAAGCAAATGTAACGACAGAAATTGCACCTATCGTAGGAAGTGAAGAACAGGCAAAGGATTTGATCTCTTATATGGAAGCAGATTCTAAGGATAATCCGGAGGCAATCTGGGACGTAAATATTTTCGGAAAGACCATAGAACAATTAGTGGAAGAAGGGATTCGAACTAAGACTTCGAAGATGAAAGAAGAGAGTCAGTTGAAACTGCAGGATACTATGGAGAAAATTGTAAACGAAGGAAATGGCGGTTTGATTTGCATTATTATTTAGAAAAAAGCACGATAGAATTTAACTATCGTGCTTTTTCAAATCTTTCTTCTTGATTATTTTTCTTCTTTTGATTGGTTACGTTTTACCAGAGTTGAGAAATATTCAGCAAAATAAACACGAATAATTCTGTTTGGTACAACAAAGGTAGATGTAAACTTGTCTGAATCTTTGTATGTCAGATAACCATTATAGAACAAAATTGCAATGGAATTATTTTTAGGACTATTACTTAATGATTTGTAGTTTTCTACCAATTGTCCCTTGATGCATTCTTCTTCCAATAGTTCTTTTAAGAAATCAAACTTCTGAGAAGTATTTACCAGTTCCAGAGAGGATTCAATGTTTGAAAAATCATGCATAACATTTGGATCCATCACCTTATCCGGTGCAATTCCTTGTTCAATTAAGTGATCAAGGAAATACATTACTAAATTACCATTACATAATGATTCTGAGCTTTCTTTACAGAATTTATATCCGCCGTACTGTTTCTCAATGTATTCCAAAATTTCGAGTTTTTCTGCTTCGCTATAAGTTTCCGGAAGGCATTCATCTAATACTTTTCTTGTTTCTTCTTTGGTAAAGCCGGAGATAGAAGCAAAATTTTTCTTTGAGCTGATATCTTTTGTAACATTAAATTCGTCTGAAATTTCATATCTTGTAATAGGATTTACACCAGTTGCAAAGAAACGGTCAACGACACCTTGTTCTGTAGCTTTTTTTATTTCAACATAAAATGATTTGATGAAACCGCCATCTTCCAGTGATTTTTTGTAGGTATTAGAATTTCCTTTTATAAGTCCGTTTACAAAAGAATCGTATTCATCGATAATAATATAAATCTTATTTTTTAGTCCCAGACCTTTGAAGGAAATCATAAAATCGCCTAAAATACTAGCTGGAGCAGAATCATAATTTAATGAAATTGGAAGGGAGTAGCGGTATGAAAATTCTTTAATACTACGAATTACAATTTCTTTAAATGTATTTTGTTGTTGCTCTAATGGCATACCGGTATTTAGTGTTAAACCGGAGAAATTAAATTTTAGTATGTAGTAACTATTTCTTTTTTCGGTTGGATGATCGTAAATGTACAATCCTTTAAATAAAGTATCAAATTCAGAATCTTTATCAATGGCATAATATGCATCCAGCATGGTTGTAAGTAAACTTTTTCCAAAACGACGTGGACGGAAGAACATTGCAATTTTATTGAATTTTTCTAAATCTTCAATATAGTTGGTTTTATCTACGTACATGTAGTTCTCACGTCGAATTACTTCAAAATCAGATAAAGAATAAGGTATTTTTTTCATATTGACAAGCCTCCATTTATTGTTTCTTTCTGTTTTAAATTATACTATAATTAAAGGAGAATTTAAATTGTTAATATTGCACAGTAAATTTTATGTAAATTTCATTTATAAATTAAATCAAGAAATGTGTTTATGTCGAACACAATGATGCTGCGGAAAAAAATGAAATAATTACAATCAATTAAAATATATGATATGGTTACTGTTATCTGTGACTAAATAGTAACCTCTGATGTATCGAAATAAAATATTTTTTCAGATACATGGTAATAAAAAGTTGAAGAAATAATCGAAAATATAAAGATTTTTTTCTAAAGATATGCTATACTATAACTATAGGTAATTATGGGGCTGTCGTGAAAAATGTGACAGTTTTTCGTTGTGTAAATTGCTTTGATGATTGGATTGGAGGATTATTATGGATATTCAATTATGGAGGGAAATGCTGGACCCTTATCGTCTGGCAGTAGATGAATTGATTTTGAAGTTCAATCATATGATCGAGGAATTTCATAATGCAAATTTATATTCACCAATTGAACAGGTAAATGGAAGGGTAAAAAAGATATCCAGCATTTTGGATAAATGTCAGAAAAAAGGGATTCCGTATGATGAAATTGAAAATTATATTGAAGATATTGCAGGGGTGCGTATTATCTGTCAGTTTGTAGAAGATATTGACCGCGTGGTAGAAATTATCCGTCAACGAACAGATATGGAAGTAAAAAGTGAGAAAGATTATATTAATAACATGAAAAAAAGTGGCTATCGAAGCTACCATATGATTATTTACTATGAAGTACATACCTTACAAGGAGTAAAGAAACTTTGTTGTGAAATTCAAATTCGTACTCTCGCCATGAATTTCTGGGCTACGGTGGAACATTCTTTACAATACAAGTATAAGAAAAATATTCCGGATGATGTAAAAGAGAAACTACATAATGCCTCAAAGGCAATTGTGGCATTAGATCAGGAAATGTCTTCTGTACGGGATGAAATTACAGATGCGCAGAATTTGTTTCAAATTAAAGCAAATGTTGTTTCGGATATTCTTTGTAATATTCAGAATCTTTATAAAGCAGCAAATAAGCGTGAGGTAATTAAGATTCAGGATGAGTTTTACAGGGTGTTTAAAATGGATGACATAGAGCAGCTCATTCGTTTTTGTAAGGAATTAGATATTATTGCTGAAGGATATCGTGCACAAAGTCTGCATTAGTTTTGGGAAAGGATGAAAGAAGAAAAGGGAAAGGATTTTTTTAATCATGAAACTACCAAAAGAATTTGAAGATAAAATGATAGGATTAATCGGAAAAGAGGAATTTCATATCTATGAAGAAAAACTGGAAGAAGAAAATTTTCATGGATTACGGGTCAATACTTCGAAAATTTCTGTTGAAGATTTTTTAAAAATTTCACCTTTTTCTCTTAAACCGGTGCCATGGACCACGAATGGTTTCTATTACGATAAAGAGGAGAAACCTGCGAAACATCCGTATTACTTTGCTGGTCTTTATTATATTCAGGAGCCAAGTGCCATGACACCTGCTAGTTTTATGCCGGTGGAAGAAGGCGACAGGGTGTTAGATATTTGTGCAGCACCAGGAGGAAAGTCTACGGAACTGGCAGCAAAATTGAACGGAACCGGAATTCTGGTCTCAAATGATATCAGTAATTCCAGAGCAAAGGCATTGCTTAAAAATCTTGAAATGTTCGGAATTTCAAATTCTATTGTAGTAAGCGAACCTCCTCATAAACTTTCAGAACGTTTTCAGGGGTATTTTGATAAGATTTTAATTGATGCACCTTGTTCAGGTGAAGGGATGTTTCGTAAGTCTAATTCTATGATAACCGCATGGGAAAATAATGGTGTGGATTTGTTTGTGGGATTACAGAGAAATATTTTAAAAGAAGTTGTTACCATGTTAAAGCCTGGAGGAATGATATTATATTCTACCTGTACTTTTTCTCCGGAGGAAAATGAACAATCCATTGAATATTTATTGGATTTGAATCCTGATATGGAAGTTATGGAACTACCGAAAGAATGGGGATTTGCAGACGGAAATCCTAATTGGGGATTAAAGCAGCTTGACAGTCTTCGTAATACAGTTCGCATTTGGCCACATAAAGTCCAAGGAGAAGGGCATTTTGTTGCCTTGTTGAAAGATAAAAGAAAGAACCAAGGCGAAAAATATCCGGAATATCATTATAAAAAAGAAAAACTGCCTGATTTTGTGATAGATTTTTTGAATCTTCTAGATGCACCTTATAAAGAGGGAAAGTTTGAAATAATTAAGGATAATTTATATTGGCTGCCTGAGGGAATGGCTGATATTAAAGGTTTACGGCTTCTTCGGTCCGGACTTTATCTAGGGGTGATTAAGAAAAATCGCTTTGAACCGAGCCAGTCGCTTGCTATGGCATTGAAACAATCCCAATTTCCTAATACTATTTCACTCAGTGCCAAAGATCCAAGAGTGATGAAGTATCTAAAAGGAGAGACAGTGGAAGACATTACCGGTGCGCAGGATGGATACGTTTTGTTCTGTGTGGACGGATTTCCACTTGGATGGGGGAAATTATCGGGTACGACATTAAAGAATAAATATCATACTGGTTGGAGATGGATGTAATGAAACCTATGAGATTGGATAAATTTTTGTGTGAATTAGGTATAGGTACCCGGAGTGAAGTGAAAAATAAAATTAAGAATGGTCTTGTTCAGGTAGAAGGAGTAAATAAAGTCACTCCAGAATATAAGCTGGATATTGAAAAAGATAAAGTATATTATAATGGTTCACTTTTGCAGTATGCTGAATTCGAATATTATATGTTAAATAAACCTGCAGGTTGTGTCAGTGCAACATCAGACAACCTGCATAAAACTGTTTTGGAACTGATTGATACAAAAGTACGAAAGGATTTATTTCCCGTAGGAAGGCTGGATATTGATACAGAAGGCTTATTACTAATTACCAACGATGGTGCTCTGGCACATCAATTACTTTCTCCCAAAAAACATGTGGACAAAACCTATTATGCGGAAATAGAGGGAATGATTACCAATGAGGATGTTGTAGCATTTAAAGAGGGGCTTGATATAGGGGAAAATACCCTTACACTTCCAGCCAAATTTGTGATTTTAGAGAGTGGCACTATTTCGAAAATTGAAGTTACCATTCAGGAAGGAAAATATCATCAGGTAAAACGAATGTTTGAGGCAGTAGGAAAAAGGGTGGTTTATTTAAAACGACTTTCCATGGGAACCTTAACACTGGATGAGACATTAAAACCGGGGGAATACAGGCAGCTGACACCTGAGGAAATCGAACACTTGATAAAACGTCAAGACTTAGAGAGTAATTCATGATTTTTCAAATAGATCAAATGTAAAGTATGTAACAATTCGGTTACTGTTCACTCAGTAACCTGACACTTGCTGTCAGGTTATGTAATAGAATGACTTAAGAGTTGGTTTTAAGCTTCGCGAAGCGAATTTGCATGCAGAAACCAATTGTTACTGTTCACTTGTGAACAGTAACGCAATTCAAAGGATATCATGAAAAATATATACTTTATCTTGACTTTGCTGTTTTTATAGAAAAATTTTGTTATATGTGGAGGATTCGTATGTTAAGAGGAAAAAGGGGAATGTTGTTTGATTTAGATGGCACGTTGATTGATTCAATGTGGATGTGGAAGGCAATCGATATCGAATATCTTGGAAGATATGGTATTGAGCTTCCGGATGGATTACAACGATGCATCGAAGGTATGAGTTTTTCAGAAACAGCAGTTTATTTTAAGGAAAATTTTCACATTCCTGATTCGTTAGACGTAATAAAGAATACGTGGAATCAGATGGCTTATGATAAATACAAAAATGAAGTTTCTTTGAAGAAAGGTGTTTTGGATTTCCTAAAATATTGTAAAGAACATTGTTTAAAAACCGCAATATGTACAAGTAATTCCAGGGAATTGGCTTCCGTTTGTCTTAAGAGTTTAGGAATTGAGGAATACATAGATTTACTGGTAACTGCCTGTGATGTTAATAAAGGTAAACCGTCTCCGGATATCTATCTGACTGCTGCTGAAAAATTGGAATTACTTCCGACGGAATGCCTTGTGTTTGAAGATATTGTAAAAGGGTTGCAGGCTGGAATTTCAGCCGGAATGGATACTTGTGCAGTAGAGGATGAGTATTCACAAGAAACAGAAGAGGAAAAAAGGAAACATGCCCGGTATTATGTGCGTTCTTTTGAAGAAATTATTACCGGTAAATTTGATAGAATAAGATAAGAATGGAGCTTTCATATGGATTTTTTACCAATTACCATAGAAGATATGAGGAAAAGAGGATGGGAAAAGCCGGATTTTGTTTATATTACAGGGGATGCCTATGTAGATCATCCTTCTTTTGGTCCAGCTATTATCAGCAGAGTGCTAGAAGCAAACGGATATAAAGTGGCCATGATTCCACAACCGGATTGGAAGAATAGAGAAAGTATCATGGTTTTTGGAGAACCTAGATTAGGTTTTTTGATTTCAGGTGGAAATATGGATTCCATGGTGAATCATTATTCTGTTTCCAAAAAACGAAGACAAACAGATGCATATACACCGGGAGGTGTGATTGGAAAAAGACCTGACCATGCCACTATTGTATATGGAAATTTAGTTCGCCAGGTCTATCCTGATTCGCCTGTTATTATAGGAGGAATTGAGGCCAGTTTAAGAAGACTGGCTCACTATGATTATTGGGATAATAAAGTAAAGCGTTCCATCTTATTGGATTCCAGAGCAGATATTATTTCTTATGGAATGGGAGAAAGATCCATTGTTGAAATTGCAGATGCTTTAAATAGCGGAATTCCGGTATCAGATATTACATTTATTGAAGGAACTGTTTATAAGACGAAATCCCTAGAAGGAATTTATGATTATATTTTATTACCGGGATATGATGAAATAAAAGAAGATAAGGAAACCTATGCAAAAAGTTTCTATACCCAGTATACCAACACGGATCCTTTTACAGCGAAAAAGCTAATCGAAGTGTATGACAGAGGAGTTTATGTTGTTCAAAATACACCAGGAAAACCTTTATCACGGGAAGAAATGGATTTTGTGTATGGTCTTGATTACATGAGGACATATCATCCTTCTTATGAGGAGGCTGGAGGAATTCCGGCTATAGCAGAAGTAAAATTCAGTCTTGTGCATAACAGAGGTTGTTATGGTGCATGTAATTTTTGTGCTTTGACATTTCATCAGGGCAGAATCATGCAAAGCCGAAGTCATGAATCTGTAATTGAAGAAGCAAAAAAAATTGTGGAAGATCCGGATTTTAAAGGATACATTCATGATGTGGGAGGTCCTACTGCTAATTTCAGGGATACTGCCTGTGACAAGCAACTAACTTATGGGGCTTGTAAAGAACGTCAGTGTCTGTTTCCGAATCCATGTAAAAATCTTAAAATTAATCATGAAGATTATTTAAATCTTCTTCGGAAGCTAAGAAATGTACCAAAGGTAAAGAAGGTATTTGTTCGTTCCGGAATCAGATTTGACTATTTAATTCATGATAAAGATGACACATTTTTTAAGGAACTGTGTGAACATCATGTTAGTGGACAATTAAAGGTTGCTCCGGAACATATATGTGATGAAGTTCTTACTAAAATGGGGAAACCGGAAAACCGGGTATATGAAGAATTTCAACGAAAGTTTAAAGAGATAAATCAAAAATTAGGAAAGAAACAATTTTTAGTTCCTTATCTTATGTCTTCTCATCCAGGTTCCACGTTAAATTCAGCTATCAGGTTAGCAGAGTACCTTCGGGATTTAGGTTATATGCCGGAACAGGTTCAGGATTTTTATCCTACACCAGCAACTATTTCTACCTGTATGTATTATACAGAATTAGATCCAAGAACCATGAAAAAAGTTTATGTTCCGAAAAATCCTCACGAAAAGGCAATGCAAAGAGCATTGATTCAATATAGAAATCCCAAAAATTATGATTTGGTATACGAAGCTTTAGTGAAGGCGGGAAGGGAAGACTTGATTGGGTATGATAAGAAGTGTTTGATCCGTCCTAAAAAAGAAAGGGAACAAAAGCCTGGAGCAAATATAAAATTTCCTTACGATAAATCCGCCGGAAAAGGAAATACAAAATTGAAAAAAATACAAGAAAAAAGACAAAACACGGAAGCCGGGAAAAAGTCAAAAAGCAAAAAGAAGACGATAAGAAATGTTCACAAAAAGAAATGATTGAGAAAGGGAACGTTGGTGTAAAATATGAAAATAGCATTAATTACGGGGGCTAGTTCCGGAATGGGGAAAGAAGCAGCTTGCTTTCTGGCAGAACATACAAAGAAGTTGGATGAAATCTGGCTGGTTGCAAGAAGAAAAGAAGAAATGAAGAAATTAGAAGATCAATATCCCGATGTGAAGTTCAGGATTTTTAACATGGATTTATTACAAGAGGCAGATGAGGATGAATTAATTCTTGCCTTGAATGTAACAAAACCGAAAATTAAATTTCTGGTAAATGCTTCCGGTTTTGGAAAAATCGGTTCCTTTCCTGAAATTTCAGAAAAGGACAATACCAATATGGTTCGTTTAAATTGCGAAGCACTTACAAGAATGACTTATATCGCATTACCATATATGCAGAAAAATAGTTATATATTGCAGTTTGCTTCTAGTGCTGCGTTTTTGCCTCAGCCGGGTTTTAGTGTTTATGCAGCTTCTAAATCGTATGTTTTAAGTTTTTCACGCTCTTTGAATCAGGAGTTAAAAGAGAGAAAGATTCATGTTACAGCCGTATGTCCGGGACCTGTAAAAACAGAGTTCTTTGATATTGCACAGGAAAAAGCAGAGATTAAACTATATAAAAAGCTTGTAATGGCAAATCCGAAAAAGGTAATTAAAAAAGCTTTTTTAGATGCCAAAAACAATAAAGTAGTTTCTGTATATGGTGGTACTATGAAAGCTTTTCGCTGTTTGTGTAAGATATTGCCACACCAATTTATTTTAAAGTTTATTAAATAGAAAGAGAATGGGAAAAATGAACAAAGGAGAATATGGTTATTTACAAAAATATCGAAAGGAAGAACTAAAAAAAACGATTTTACTAGGATTGGTAATTCTAACCGGTGCATTGATTTGTATTTTAGTTCTTAAAACAACAAAACATATTATAGTATTAATTCCGATTTTAGCCAGTCTTCCTTTTGCAAAATCTCTCATTAACTGGTTTATGGTAGCGAAGTATGAGTTTGTTTCTAAGGAAGACTATGATGCAGTGAATCGTCTTTTGCAAGAAGATGAAAAATTATTATCAGAACTGACTTTTGTGACAAATGAAAGCATGTTTTACCTTCCCCTCATATATATTTTCGAAAATCAGATTTATTTTATTTATGAAAAAGGTCTTACAAAATTGACAGAAGAACAGATAGTCCGTGAGATAACTGAGCTAATGAATAGAACTGGTTATCAATGTAATGTAGTGCCTTGTAACGATTATAAAGAACTGTTAAAAAAGTTGGAAAAAAGAACGAGAAAAAATGAGAAAGATTATACTAAAATGGTAAATGCCTTATCACAACGATTTTTAGATCAGTCTGTTTAGGGCAGTGGTGCGGAATTTAGGAGAAATTATGAAAGAAATTATTGTGAACACCAACGAAGCAGGACAAAGATTGGATAAGTTGCTTGGAAAATATTTAAACCTGGCACCAAAAAGTTTTATTTATAAGATGCTTCGCAAAAAAAACATAAAATTAAATGATAAAAAGGCTCAAGGGAACGAAATCTTGAAAGAAAAGGATAGTGTAAAACTTTTTTTGTCTGATGAAACAATTTCTTCCTTTCGTAATCATAGTCAGAAAATTCAAGTATCTGATAAAATAGTGAATCTTGAGATCATCTATCAGGATAAGGATGTAATGTTTATTAATAAACCTGTTGGAATGCTTTCTCAAAAAGCGGAATCTTCTGATGTTTCTTTAAATGAGCATTTACTTCAATATATACTGAAACAGAATATTTTAAATGAGGATGAACTTAGAAATTTCAGACCTTCTGTCTGTAACAGGCTTGATAGAAATACAAGTGGTCTGGTTTTATGTGGAATTTCCTTAAAAGGACTACAGGAATTATCAGGAGCATTAAGAGAACGTGCGGTTCAGAAATATTATTTAACCATCGTCAAGGGAGTAGTTGAAAAGCCGGGAAAAATAGAAGGATACCTTTTTAAAGACGAACAAAAAAATATGGTAAAAATAAAAAAAGAAAAATCAGATTCTTTACCTTATGTGTTAACAAAATATGAGCCAGTATCAACAAATGGAACCTATACACTATTAAAAGTGCATCTGATTACGGGAAAAACCCATCAGATTCGAGCCTGCTTGTCTTCTATTGGATTTCCTATTCTTGGTGATAGTAAATATGGAGATGTATTGGTCAATCAGGAAATGAAAAAAGAATATAATCTGAAATTTCAATTATTACATAGTTATCAGGTTGTATTTCCGGATGATTTTGCATTGGACGCTTTATCAAATCAAACCTTTACGGCACCACTACCAATACAGTTTCAAAAAATGAAAAATGGGTTAAGACTGTAAATTTATTAAAAAAGAATTTTTGTATTAGTTTGATTTTTAGGAGGAATTTTATATGCCTACATGGAATTCGCGAGGTCTTCGTGGAGCGTCATTGGAAGAACTAATTAATGTAACCAACGAAAAGTATCGTGAAAAAAAACTTGCTTTGGTTCAAAAAATTCCGACGCCCATAAAACCAATAAAAATCGATAAAGAAACCAGACATATTACATTAGCATATTTTGATCAGAAAAGTACTGTGGATTATATTGGGATTGCCCAAGGGTATGCTGTTGCGTTTGATGCAAAAGAATGTGCAAAGGATACTTTTCCGCTGGCAAATATTCACCCACATCAGGTTCAATTTATGAAAGAATTCGAGGAACAAAAGGGAATTAGTTTTCTGATATTATATTTTTCACAAAGAGATGTTTATTATTATCTTAGATATTTTGAAATGCAGCTGTTTTTTCAAAGAGTCAAAGAGGGAAAGGCGAAAAACTTTAATTTTAATGAATTAAATCCTGAGTATATCATCGAGAGAAAGGGATTATATTTATCTTATTTGGAATGTCTAGATAAAGATTTGATGGAACGGAGTGTTATTTCTGAAACATAGAATACCTTGCAAAAGACTTGACATCATCAGGTCTTTTTTTTATAATAGATAAGATTTATCTTTGTTGAATGAGCACTTTAGTTCGGTAAATCATTAAAGAATTCAGGAAGGAAATGAAGAATATCATGATGAAAGATAGTTTGTTACATACACCAGAAGGTGTAAGAGACATTTACGGAGAAGAATTTAGAAAAAAAGAATGGATTGAAGAGAAACTACACGATGTATTAAAGCGACATTGCTTCCAGGATATACAGACACCAACCTTTGAGTTTTTTGATATTTTTAATCATGAAAAAGGCTCTGCGATTTCAAAAGATATGTACAAATTTTTTGATCGCGACAACAATACTTTAGTATTAAGACCGGACATGACACCTTCTATTGCAAGATGCGTATCGAAATATTTTTCTCAAAAGGATATGCCGCTTCGTTTAGGATATTGTGAAAATACATTTATTAACAGTCCAAAATATCAGGGGAAATTAAAAGAAACCACTAATTTAGGAGCTGAGCTTTTTGGTGACGATACTTCCATTGCAGATGCTGAAATGATTGCAACCATTATTGAAGGTTTTTTAGCTATAGGATTAAAAGAATTTCAAATTTCTGTTGGACATGTTGGCTTTTTTAAGGGATTGATTGAACAGGCAAAATTAGACAGTAATACAGAACTTGAGTTTAAGGAATTCATTAATACTAAAAATTTCTTTGGATTGGAACAAAAAATCACACAAATTGATTTAAAGGATAACATTGCCCAGGCATTTATTTCTATTGATGAATTGAATGGTGGTATTGAAGTAATCGAAAGTGCAAAAAAATATGCAGATAATAAGGTTTCGAAAGAAGCTTTGGAACGATTAGAAAAAGTAAATCAGGCATTACAGTATTTTGGATATGAAAAATATGTTTCTTATGATTTGGGAATGCTGAGCAGATATGATTACTATACAGGAGTAATTGTGAAAGGGTATACATACGGAATTGGTGATGCTGTGGTTCGTGGAGGAAGATATAATAACTTGATGAAACAGTTTGGCGAGGATATTCCTGCTATTGGTTTTTCATTTGTTGTAGATGATGTTTTGGCTGCTATGAACCGTCAGAAATTAGACATTAAAACAGATTTTCAGGCTAGTATGTGTTTATATGAAAGGGCGAATCAGCAACAGGCAGTAAAATTTGCCAGTGAATGTAGAAATAAAGGAGAAAATATTGCATTAACCAGAAAATCTTCCAAAAAATCCATGAAAGAATATTTACAATGTGCAAAAATGAATCATTATTCAAGAGTGTTTTATTTTGAGCATGCAGATAAAATTAGTATTTACGATGTAGAAACAGGAGAAGAACAAAAGGCAGAATATAAGGATTTTATTTAGAACATTGATTTTTGGGACAGAATACGACAGAAAGGCTTGGTCAAATTATGAGATATTTAACATTTGCATTGGCAAAGGGACGTTTAGCAAAGAAAACCTTGAAATTATTGGAAAAGATAGGAATCACCTGTGAAGAAATGAAGGATCCGGAGACGAGAAAATTAATTTTTGTTAATGAAGAACTGAAGGTGAAATTTTTTCTTGCAAAAGCTACAGATGTTCCCACTTATGTAGAATATGGTGCTGCAGACATTGGTGTAGTAGGAAGGGATACGATACTAGAAGAAGGAAGAAATTTATTTGAAGTAATGGATTTAGGATATGGAAAATGCAAAATGTGTGTGTGTGGACCGGAATCCGCGAAGGAATTATTAAAAAAGAATGAACTGATTCGTGTTGCAAGTAAATATCCTAATATTGCAAAGGATTATTTTTATAATGTACGACATCAAACTGTGGAAATGATTAAACTAAATGGTTCGGTGGAATTGGCGCCAATTGTTGGTTTATCTGAGGTTATTGTTGATATTGTAGAAACCGGAGCAACTTTACGGGAAAATGGATTACAGGTATTAGAGGAAATTTGTGATTTATCGGCTCGTATTGTAGTAAATCAAGTAAGTTTGAAGATGGAACATGATAGAATTAGCAAGTTAATAAAGGATTTAAAAAAAGTATTGCAGGAAGAAAATGAATTGACTTAAATGAATTGACTTGAAAAAAGTAGGTTCTACCTAGGCTGCAACACAAATAAAAGCACATAACATAGCACGATAGAAAGTTAAAGGTGATAAAAATGAGAATCATAGAATTAAATGAAAATGAAATTTCTAATATTTTAAACGATCTTTTAAAAAGAAGCCCAAATAACTATGGTGAATACGAAGGAAAAGTAAAAGAGATTCTGGAGAATGTAAAGGAAAAAGGCGATGCTGCCTTATTCGAATATACAAAAAATTTTGATAAAGCTGATATTAATGAAGGAAATATCCTTGTTACAGAAGAAGAAATTCAGGCAGCATATGACAGTGTAGATTCCTCCTTGGTAGAGGTGATTAAAAAAGCTATTAAGAATATAAGAGAATATCATGAAAAACAACGTCAATACAGTTGGTTTGATTCTAAGCCGGATGGAAGTATGTTAGGTCAGAAAGTAACTGCTTTATCAAGAGTGGGTGTTTATGTTCCAGGCGGAAAAGCAGCCTATCCTTCTTCGGTTCTTATGAACATCATTCCCGCTAAAGTAGCCGGAGTGGAAGAAATCATTATGACAACACCTCCAAATAAAGAAGGAGTAGTAAATCCGGGAACTTTAGTCGCAGCAAAAGAAGCTGGTGCAGATAAAATCTATAAAGTAGGTGGAGCTCAGGCAATTGGAGCCATGGCATATGGAACCAAAACCATTCCAAAAGTAGATAAAATTGTAGGACCTGGTAATATATATGTTGCATTGGCCAAAAAAGCTGTTTATGGACATGTAAGTATTGATTCCATTGCAGGACCAAGTGAAATTCTGGTATTAGCAGATGAAACTGCAAATCCAAGGTTTGTGGCAGCTGATTTATTATCTCAGGCAGAACATGATGAATTAGCAAGTGCAATTTTGGTTACTACCAGCATGGAATTGGCAAAAAAAGTGGAAGAAGAAGTCAAAAAATTTGTAGAAGTGCTTTCTAGAAAAGAAATTATGGAAAAATCTTTAGAAAATTATGGATATTTGTTGGTTGCAAAAGATATGGAGCAGGCAATTCAGGTAACCAACGAAATTGCTTCTGAACATTTAGAAATCGTTACAAAGGATCCATTTATGGTCATGACTAAAATTAAAAATGCCGGAGCTATCTTTATTGGAGAATATAGTTCTGAACCATTGGGAGATTATTTTGCAGGACCAAATCATGTACTTCCTACGAATGGAACTGCGAAATTCTTTTCACCATTAAGTGTGGATGATTTTATCAAAAAATCCAGCATCATATATTTTTCTAAAGAAGCTTTAGAACCATTACACAAAGACATTGAACAATTTGCTACCGCAGAACAATTGACTGCTCACGCAAATTCCATCCGGGTTCGTTTTGAATAAAGGGGGGAGATGCATGCAACGAATTACAGTAGTAGAAAGAAAAACAAAAGAAACGGATATTAAATGTGAACTTAATCTTGATGGAAGCGGTATCGCGGAAATAGCAACCGGAATTGGTTTTTTTGACCATATGCTTACGAGTTTTGCAAGACATGGATTCTTTGATCTTCGTCTGGTGGCGGAGGGAGATTTGTATGTAGACAGTCATCATACCATTGAAGACGTAGGAATTGTATTAGGACAGGCAATCAAGAAAGCTTTGGGAGAAAAAAATGGAATCAAGCGATACGGTTCTTTTACCCTGCCTATGGACGAAACTTTGATTTTATGCGCCTTAGATTTATCTTCTCGGCCATATTTTTGCTTCGATGTGGAATTTACAGTGGATAAAGTAGGATATTTTGATACAGAAATGGTAAAAGAATTTTTCTATGCAATTTCTTATTCTGCAGGAATGAATCTTCATATCAGACAGTTAGCAGGAAGTAATAACCATCATATTATTGAAGCATGTTTTAAAGCCTTTGCCAAAGCGTTAGATGAGGCAGTTTCTTTCGATTCTAGGATAAAAGATGTATTATCTACCAAGGGAGCTTTATAAATTTAATTGATATTTTCAAAGAATCATAGTAAAATAAAAGGTAGCAGTTTACGAAAGGAAGTTTATGATATGAACTATACAAAAGTAATTCCATGTTTAGACTTGAATAATGCCCTTGAAATGGCGAGATTTTATAATGATGTGGGAGCAGATGAAATTGCCTATTTTGACAGTAAATGTACCAAAGAAGGCAGAGAAGCTAACATTGAAGCGATAAAGGAAATTACACGACAGATTGACATTCCTCTTATTGTTTGTGGTGGAATCAAAAAATTAGAAGATGTAAAGAAAATACTTTATGCTGGTGCGGCAAAAGTCTGTATGAAATCAGCGGCATTAAATAATAAAGGTCTGGTAACGGAAGTAGCAGAACGTTTTGGTTCAGAGCGTCTGATTGTTACCATTGATTTAAGTGAGGTCTTAGATGCTGTTTCTTATGCTCAAGAATTACAAAAACTTGGTGCTGGGGAGTTGTTATTACTTCATAATGGACAGGTTCCGGATTATGTTGAAAAAGTAAAAGAGATCCGGGATGCAGTTACCATACCTGTAATTATTTCTTCAAATAGTACGAAAGGAACGGAAGTAGCTGAACTAATCAATGCTACAGGGGCCCAAACAGTTTCATTATATAATCTTGAAAAAATGGATATTATGGAAATGAAACAGGAAATGGCCAAAGAACACATTGAAGTGAATACATTCCAAAGTAAGATAAGTTTTGATTTGTTTAAGGTGGATGAAAAAGGGTTGATTCCTTGTGTTGTTCAGGATTATAAAACCAGCGAAGTGTTGATGATGGCTTATATGAACCGTGAAGCCTTTGAAAATACTATTAAAACAGGAAAAATGACTTATTACAGCCGGAGTAGACAGGCTTTATGGGTAAAAGGCGAAACTTCAGGATGTTATCAGTTCGTAAAAGAATTAAAGTTAGATTGTGATAATGATACTATTTTAGCGAAGGTTTCTCAAATAGGAGCTGCGTGTCATACTGGTTCTAGAAGTTGTTTCTTTACTGAATTGGTAAAGAAAGAATACGATGATACCAATCCTTTGACTGTATTTGAGGATGTTATGAAAGTAATTCTTGATCGTAAGAAAAATCCAAAAGAAGGTTCTTATACAAATTACCTGTTTGATAAGGGGATTGATAAAATACTAAAGAAAGTCGGAGAGGAAGCAACCGAAATCGTGATTGCTGCGAAAAATCCGGATGCAGAAGAATTAAAATATGAAATTTCGGATTTATTGTATCACATGATGGTACTTATGGCTGAAAAGTCTGTTACATGGAAAGATGTAACGGATGAACTTGCAGATAGAAGATAGATGAGCGTATATAGAAAATGAATAAAACTTCTATATCGGTTTAAAACATAAGAAGTGACTTTTTATTTCTATAACAAAACGTCTCGGAATGGAGGATATTATGGAAGCTCTGGTAAATGAATTTGTTGTATATTTATTCAAATATGTAGTATTACTTGCGGTTGCAGTGGCTGGAGTTATGGTTGGTATTCAAATGAAAAAGAAGAAAAGTAATAAGGCTGAATAACCTTAGGAGGACATAACAAGTGAAAAAGTATGGTTTAAACGAATTAAGAAAAATGTATTTAGACTTTTTTGAAAGTAAAGGTCATTTAAAGCTGGGAAGTTTTTCTTTGGTTCCAAATAACGATAAAAGTTTATTATTAATTAATTCTGGTATGGCACCATTAAAGCCGTATTTTACCGGTCAGGAAGTTCCGCCAAGAAAAAGGGTAACAACCTGTCAGAAATGTATTCGTACCGGTGATATTGAAAATGTTGGTAAAACTGCAAGACATGGAACATTTTTTGAAATGTTAGGAAACTTTTCTTTTGGTGACTATTTTAAGAATGAAGCCATTGCCTGGTCTTGGGAGTTTTTAACAGAAGTGGTAGGTTTGGATAAAGAACGGTTATTTCCTTCTATATATTTAGATGATGAAGAGGCTTTTGAAATCTGGAATCAAAAAATTGGAATTCCTGCAAACCGAATCTTCCGATTCGGAAAAGAAGATAATTTCTGGGAACATGGTGCAGGTCCTTGCGGTCCTTGTTCCGAAATTTATTATGACCGTGGTGAAAAATACGGTTGTGGAAAAGAAGGATGTACTGTTGGATGTGAATGTGACAGATACATTGAGGTTTGGAACAACGTATTTACCCAGTTTGAAAGTGATGGAAAAGGAAATTATACCGAATTAGTTCAAAAGAATATTGATACAGGTATGGGGTTAGAGCGTCTTGCAACTGTAGTTCAGGATGTAGATTCAATTTTTGATGTAGATACCATTAAGGCTTTAAGAGATAAGGTTTGTGAACTGGCTAACGTTACTTATCATGAAGATGCGAAGAAAGATGTATCCATCCGTTTGATTACCGATCATATCCGTTCTGTAACCTTTATGATTTCTGATGGTATTTTACCTAGCAACGAAGGAAGAGGATATGTCCTAAGAAGATTGTTAAGACGTGCAGCACGTCATGGAAGATTATTAGGTATCGATGGCTTGTTTTTATCCAAATTAAGTGAAACTGTAATCGAAGTTTCAAAAGATGGTTATCCTGAATTGGATGAAAAGAAAGATACGATTTTTAAAGTTGTGACTACGGAAGAGGAAAACTTTAATATTAAAATCGACCAGGGACTTAATATCTTAAAGAAATTA
The DNA here is from genome assembly GCA_045124495.1 of Lachnospiraceae bacterium. Taxonomy (GTDB): domain Bacteria; phylum Bacillota; class Clostridia; order Lachnospirales; family Lachnospiraceae; genus RGIG1668. Next base: position 12,409 of record JBGVLX010000111.1, on the reverse strand, counting down.
GAAGAAGAATTAAAGGCTGCCGGTAAGAATGTTCTATCTGGTGACGATGCTTTCAAATTATATGATACTTATGGCTTCCCATTAGATTTAACTATTGAAATCATGGAAGAATCAGGGGTTCAGGTTGATGTAGAAGGATTTAATAAAGCCATGGAAGTACAAAGGGTAACTGCCAGAACTGCCAGAAAAGAAACAAACTATATGGGTGCGGATGCCAATGTTTATCAGGAAATTGACCCTTCTGTTACCACTGTATTTGTTGGCTATGAAAACCATACACATGATTCAATAATTACCGTATTAACCACACAGGATGCTATCGTAGATACTTTATGTGAAGGTGAACAAGGTACTATTTTCGTAGAAGAAACTCCATTCTACGCAACCAGTGGTGGACAGGAAGCTGATACTGGTATCATTTCCTCTGCTACAGGTACTTTTAAGGTTCAGGATACCATTAAGCTTTTAGGTGGTAAATTCGGTCATGTGGGTATAGTAACTTCCGGTGAATTTAAGGTAGGTTCAACCGTTACATTAACTATTGACGAAGAACGTCGTGCTTTGACAGGAAGAAATCATAGTGCCACCCACTTACTACAGAAGGCATTGAAAATGGTACTTGGAAATCACGTGGAACAATCCGGTTCTAGTGTAAATAAAGATAGATTGCGTTTTGACTTTACACATTTTAATGCTATGACCAAAGAAGAAATTGCAAAGGTAGAAGAATTAGTAAATCAGCAGATTTCTTCGGGAATATCTGTTCGTACTGATATTATGAGTATTGAAGACGCGAAGAAAACCGGTGCTATGGCATTGTTTGGTGAAAAGTATGGAGATAGTGTAAGAGTTGTTTCCATGGGAGATTTCAGTAAGGAATTATGTGGAGGTACTCATGTTAAAAATACGAATGAGATTTCTACATTTAAAATTATTTCTGAAGCCGGTGTAGCTGCGAATGTTAGAAGAATTGAAGCCTTAACTTCTGATGGAGCTTTTGATTATTATAAGAACTTAGAAGCAGAATTATTCCAGGCAGCGAAAACTGCAAAAACAGAACCTCAGAATTTAACTGCAAAGATTCAAAGTATGTTAGATGAAATTAAAATGCTGACAGCAGAAAATAACAAATTAAAGGATAAAGTTGCAAAGGATTCTATGGGAGACGTTATGAGTAATGTCATAGAAGTGAAAGGGGTAAAAGTATTACCGGTTTCATTAAAAGACGTTGATATGAATTCACTTCGTAACTTAGGAGATCAATTAAAAGAAAAACTTGGTTCCGGTGTGGTTGTATTGGCATCTGAAATGGATGGCAAGGTAAATTTAATTGCTATGGTAACAGATGATGTGATGAAGCAGGGTGCACATGCCGGTAATTTGATCAAGGAAATTGCTTCACTTGTTGGTGGTGGCGGTGGTGGCCGTCCAAATATGGCTCAGGCTGGTGGAAAGAATCCGGCTGGAATCAAAGATGCATTAGAAAAAGCAATTAAAGTAGTGGAACAACAGATAAATTAAGGTGTATAAATGAAAACAAAAAAACAAGGAAAACTTTTAATTCTTACCTCGATTTTAATTCTTTCCATAGGTTTTTTAGGTTTTTTAGCAATCTATGCAAAAGACATGGAAACGAATAGAAAAAATCAGGATATTAAAGTAATGAAAGTATCTTCTGTTTCATTTTCTACATTAGGAAAAGAAAATCTGTCAAAATATATGGTGCGTAATATTACCATCACTTCTGTTGGTGATATTATGTGCCATAAATGGCAGATTATGCGTGCCTATGATGAATCAACGGATACTTTTGATTTTGCAGAGTCGTTTACGTACATTGAAAAGTACCTTAGTGAATCGGATTTTACTGTTGGTAATCTGGAGACTACATTGGCAGGACGTAATGTTGGTTCTGCCAGTGTTTTAGGATATAGTGGCTATCCTATGTTTAATTCTCCGGAAATCTGGGCAAAAAATCTAAAAGACATTGGATTTGACTTATTGACAACTGCAAATAATCATTCCATTGATACCGGATACAAAGGAATCGTAGCAACTTTGGATGAATTGGATAAAGTTGGTTTATTACATACCGGTACCGCCAGAAGTTTGGAAGAGAAGGAAAAACAGATTATTTGTGATATTGAAGGAATTCAGGTGGGATTTTTAGGGTACACTAATATTACGAATGGACTTAGTGTTCCGGAAGAAAATTCTTATGCTATTAATAACATTGATTATTATACCCAATCAGAAATTCAGAACATGTGTGCCAAAGTTCAGTCACTGAAAGAAAATTCTGATCTGGTAATAGTTATGATTCACTTCGGAAATGAATATGTGACACAACCGGATAAATATCAGAAATCAGTGGTGGATGCCCTATTTGAATCCGGAGCAGATGTGGTTTTAGGTTCTCATCCCCACGTAATTCAACCCGTAGAGATTCGTGAAATTCAAAATCCTGATGGTACTACAAGAAAAGGGGTTGTGATTTATTCTATGGGTAATTTCATTTCTTGTCAGCAATATGATGAACAGGGAAATAAAGATATTGGCTTAATTTTTAATCTTAATATTGAAAGTGATGGAGATCATACAAGAGTTAAGTCCATTGAATTGATTCCAACCTATGTTTACTGGACAACGGATGTAATTGGTGTGGTATCTTGTTATGAAGCATACGAACACAAAGAAGAATATTCTTTTCTTTCCTCGAAAGATTTTAGTCGTATTGCTTATGCCGCTGAAAATATGTTTGAACATATTAATTCCATTGGAAATTATGATGCGGTTTACGAAAATGAAAGATATATCATTCCTGTTGATTCATATTAAATAGTGAGGATTTATACTAACATATGATATGTTGATGTTTTTGATTTTATTGTAATAGTGATAAAAATAAATAAAAAATATCCATAAAATCTCAAAAAATAGTTGACGAAATAAAAAAATCTGCTATAATATTATTCAGTGCTTTGAAAAAAATACCCAAACAGTTGTATTGTTAACTAGGCACAATATGCAACTGGAGGGAGGTTAGGGTGAAACTATGTCAAATGTAATTGTTAAAGAAAACGAAACATTAGATAGTGCTCTTCGCAGATTCAAGAGAAATTGTGCGAAAGCTGGAATTCAACAAGAAATCCGTAAAAGAGAGCATTATGAAAAACCAAGCGTAAAACGTAAAAAGAAATCAGAAGCAGCTAGAAAGAGAAAATTCAAATAGTGTTTCTGCTGAATTCCCAGATACGAAAGTGTCTGGGATTTTTTTCGATTGAATAAAAGTTATATTTTAACGTCTGATATCATATAGTATTAAGAGACCTTATGGAGAAACTGTATGATAGAGAAGAAAGAACCTCTAAGAGCGGTGGAAAAAATCAGTGATTCTTTGTCTTTGCCGCAGGATGTTTTATTAAGTAGTACAATTCTTACCATTGAAGGCACAAGTAAGGTTTTTATTGAAAATTATAAAGGAATTACATTATATCACGAAAATAAAATTGTGATACAGGCAAAGCATTATCAAGTCATTTTGAAGGGAAAGAATCTCAGAATCGAGTATTTTAATCAGGATGACATGAAAATATGTGGAAAAATTTTTTCAATTGAATTTGTATCGTAAGGTGGACTTATGGCAAAAAAATTAGTAAAATGGTGTTTAGGTTACGTTAAGATAACACTAACAGGCGAACACACCAATCGTCTTCTTACCTTACTGAAGAATAATGGAATTTCTTTATGGGACATTGTCCCGGTGGAACATGGTTATGAAGCCTATATGTATAAAAATGATGTGTTTCAGATAAAAAACTTGTTAAGAAAAACCGAAACAAAAATGAAAATATTAGAAAAATATGGATGTTTTCGGATTAGTTTCCGGTATAGAAAGAGAAAAACCTTTATTTTAGGTTTTTTACTCTGTACTTGTTTTGTTTACTATTTGACTTTATTTATCTGGGATATTCATATCGATGGAGAAAGCAATTATACAAAAGAGCAGTTAGTAACCTATATAAAAGAGAATTATGTGGATTTAGGAACTAGAAAAAACGAGATTAACTGCGAAGCATTAGAAAAGGAATTGCGAAAATATTTTGAAGAAATTGCCTGGATTAATTGTGAGTTAAAAGGTACTCAGTTAATTGTCCATATCCGTGAGACCATTCCTGCTGCAGAAACGAAAAATCAAACGAATCCCGGAGATGTTGTAGCAGCTAAAGATGCTGTAGTTTCTTCCATTATCACCCGTAACGGCACTCCATTAATCAAAAAAGATGCCCAGGTAAAAAAGGGGGATGTCCTTATTTCGGGAACAATTTACATATATGATGATTATAACGAAATTTTAGAAACCAATTATATCTGTGCAGATGGTGATGTTTACGGAAAAACTGAAATTATATATGATGACTATGTTTCTTTGTCTCATTATGAAAAAGAAGAAACCAAAGAAAAGAAAACTTACTATTCTATTTCATTATTTGGAAAAACATACACTCCTTATACTCCAAAGAAAAATTATACAAATCAGATTGAAACCAGTGAAGAAATTTCTTTGAGAGTGGGAGAAAATCTATATTTACCTTTATTTTTTATTAAAAATCAAAAAATAGAGTACGTACCAAAACTGGTGAATTATAGTGAGGAAGAAGCCATTTTCATTATGGAAGAGAGGATTTCGGAATATCAGGATAATTTAATTGAAAAAGGGGTAGTAATTTTAGAAAATAATGTTAAAATATATATTGAAAATGGTGTCTGTTACGCAAAAGGTAATTTTGTCGTAGTTGAACGTATTGGATTATATCAGGAAAAAACAGAACAAATGGAGGATTGAACTACATGTACGAAAAAAGTATTGTAGTACCATTAGAACATGCTCAAAATGTATTTGGTCAGTATGACAGTTATATGAAGAAAATTGAGCAGACTTTTCATGTGACATTAATTTTAAGAGAAGATAAGTTAAAAATAATTGGTTCGGAGATGGAAGTAAATAAAGCCTTGGATGTAATTACGAATTTAATTCTGCTCTCCCAAAGAGGAGTCACCGTTGCAGAACAAAATGTAGATTATGCCATTTCACTTTGTTTTCAAGATAAAACACAGGAAATTCTGGAGTTGGATAAAGACATTATTTGCCATACGATTCAGGGAAAACCCATTAAACCTAAAACCATTGGTCAAAAAGATTACATTAAATCCATTATGGATAAGATGATTGTATTTGGCATTGGTCCTGCAGGAACCGGTAAGACCTTTCTTGCTATGGCGATGGCAATTCAGGCTTTTAAGAATAATGAAGTGAACCGCATTATTATGACCCGGCCTGCCATTGAAGCCGGTGAAAAGCTAGGATTTCTTCCCGGAGATTTACAAAGCAAGGTGGATCCTTATTTAAGACCACTATATGATGCATTATACGAAATTATGGGTGCGGATACTTTTCTTAAGAATATGGAAAAGGGATTAATCGAAGTAGCCCCATTGGCCTATATGAGGGGACGTACTTTGGATCATGCCTTTATTGTATTGGATGAAGCCCAGAATACTACGCCTGCTCAGATGAAGATGTTCTTAACCAGAATTGGATTTGGCTCAAAAGCGATTATTACAGGGGATTTAACCCAGAAGGATATCCCTAAGGATGTGAAATCTGGTTTAGAAGAAGCGGTGAAAGTCCTTGGTAATATTTCAGAAATCGGAATATGTCATTTATCCAATAAAGATGTAGTTCGTCATCCGTTGGTACAAAAAATCGTAACTGCATATGATGATTATGAGAAAAAACAAAGCAGGCAACAATATAATAAAAATACAAACAGAAAAGAGAAAAAATAATTCTAATGAAAGGAAAGTGCAAATTACGCATTCTTTCAACCTATTAGTTTAGGTAGTCCGGCATGTAAATTTGTGAAATGCACAGGTATTAAGATGAATATTCAGATTGAAAAAGAAACAGACTTTGATTTGGATCTTGATTATGAGAAAATTATTGATGAGATTGTAAATGAAGCTTTGGATTATATGAAGTGTCCTTATGAAATTGAGTTAAATGTTGTTTTATCAGATAACGAAGGAATTCATCAGGTTAATCTGGAACAAAGAGAGATTGATGCACCTACAGATGTACTTTCTTTTCCAATGTTGGATTATGAAACTGCAGGAGATTTTTCTTTTTTAGAAAGAGAAGAGGAAATTTATAACTTTAATTCAGACACTGGAGAATTGTTACTGGGTGATATTATGATTTCTCTTGAAAAAGTAAGAGAACAGGCAAAAGAATATAATCATAGCGAAAAAAGAGAACTAGCTTTTTTAGTTGCCCACAGCATGTTGCATTTATTCGGCTTTGATCATGTAAAGGATGAGGAACGGGTTGAAATGGAACAAATGCAGGAAGAAATTCTTCAAAATAAAAACTATAGAAGAGATTAAGGAGATAAAAATGATAAAATCACCAAAACTAATTAAATATACTATTTCCGCTGTTTTACTCGCAGGAGTATTAACGGCTTGTGGAAAGGATAAAGAAAGCAAAGAAATTGAGATAGTAACAGACAGTCCAAAAGTAGAAGTATCATCGAAACCGGATATTGAAGAGGGAAATGTTGATGTAACGGAACCGAATGATTTGTTGACACAACATGATTATACTGGTCTTATGGTAACTCCGGAGGAAAATAATCACCGGCCAGTTGCAGTTATGATAAATAATATCAAAGAGGCTATGCCACAATCCGGAATCGGACAGGCTGATGTTGTTTACGAAATGTTAGTAGAAGGGGGCATTACCCGTCTCTTGGCAATCTATACAGATTATGATGACCTTGCAAAAATTGGTCCGGTCAGAAGTGCCAGAATGGCATATGGAATTGTAACAGCGGAATATGATGCTATTTATATTCATTATGGTGGTAGTGAGGATGGATATGAAAAGATAGCACACTATAATTTAGATGATATTGATGGTATGAATGACAGTCTGGTATTTTATCGTGACAGTAGCAGAGTGGCACCGCACAATGCCTATATTAACAGCGATACCCTTGCTTCCGGTATTACTTCCTATGGTTATCGTTCTACAAAAGCTGCTACATCTGATGCAAAATTTCATTTTTATGAAAATGATACGGAGTTAGCAAAGGGAGAATCTGCCATTACTGTCAGCACTCCATTTTCAACTTACCAAAAGCCTTATTTTACATACAATGAAACTACAAAAACATATGACAGATTTCAATATAATTCTGCTCAGATTGATGATTTGACAGGAAATCAATTATCCTATAAAAATATCATCATTCAGGTAGTAACTGAATATGCTTTAGATTCCGCAGGACACCAGGCGATGGATATGGTTGGCAGTGGTACCGGTTACTATGTTACAAATGGAAAATATGTTAAAATTACATGGAAAAAAACAAGTGAAACGGCTATTACCAGGTATTATCTGGAAGACGGAACTGAGTTATCTTTAAATCCGGGTAAAACATGGATTGCTATTTTCCCGATGAATCAGGAAAGTAACATCAACATTCAATAAAGGGTGAAAATAATGAGAAATACAATTAATTATGATGAGGTATTAATGAATTATGCAAAAGAAGTAATGAAAAATGCTTACTCACCATATTCTAAATTTCAGGTCGGTGCTGCATTGCTCACCGCAAATGGAACCGTTTATACCGGATGTAATGTAGAAAATTCTTCTTATGGTGCAACAATTTGTGCAGAACGAAATGCCATTTTTCAAGCAGTTGCAAATGGGGAACGGGAATTTGTTAAAATTGCCATCTGTTGTTCAGAGGACAGATTTCCTGTTCCATGTGGGATGTGCCTGCAGGTAATGCAGGAATTTAATGATGAACTGGAAATTATTTTATCGGATCATTCGACTATAAAAAAATTCAAATTAAAAGATTTTTTACCACTTCCGTTTAAGTTATAGCTAAGTATCAGAAATCCAAAATGGTTCATAGCTCAATTGACGTGATGGGTATATCCGCCACATAATTTATTACAAAGGAGTTCTCTTAATGAGTGCAAAAAAAACGAAAAATAATTTTCTGATTCAAGGTTCCATATTAGCAATTGCTGCTATTTTTGTGAGACTGATCGGTGTTATATATAGAATTCCCCTTACCAATATTATTGGGGATGAGGGAATTAGTACCTATGCAAATGCGTATAATGCATACAGTATTATTCTGATTGTATCTTCTTACAGTCTGCCTTTGGCGATTTCCAAAAACATTAGTGTACGTTTGGATAATAAAGAATATAAAAATGCAGATCGTATTTTTAAGGCTTCGCTGCTTTATGCTGTGGTAGTGGGAGGTTTAGCTGCCATTCTATGTTATGTTTTTGCTCCTTCCATTGCTCCAAACGCAAGTAGCGTACTTCCGCTTAGATTATTGGCTCCAACCATTTTTTTAAGTGCAGTACTAAGTGTTTTTCGTGGATATTTTCAAGGACATCAGACCATGATACCGACTTCCATATCCCAAATTATAGAGCAAATCATAAATGCGGTTATCTCAGTGCTTGCAGCTTATCTTTTAGTACGTTCTTTTAAAGCTGCGAAAGATTATGATAATGTTTCCATATATGGTGCTGCCGGTGGGGTTCTTGGAACCGGTGCTGGTGTGGTGGCCGGACTGCTTTTTATGCTCTTTGTTTTTTTACTCTATCGTAAAATAAGAATTAAAAAAATAAAGAGAGATAAAACAACAGATATCTTGTCTTATGGGATGATTTTTCGTATTTTAATTATTACTGTTACTCCTGTGATTTTAGGTGCGGTATTAAACAATTGTACAAATTATATAGAAAATAAAATGTTTTTTTCTATCACTTCCAATTTGGGATATGATGAAACTTTAGTAAAACAAATGCATGGTGTTTATGCCGGAAAATATTCCATTTTTGTTTCCTTGCCTACCGGAATTGCTACAGCATTGGCCAGCTCCATGATACCAACTGTTTCTGTCTCTTTTGCAAAAAATGATTTGACTGAAACAAGAAAAAAGGCAGGTGCTGTTATTAAATTTGTTTCCATGATAGCATTACCTTGTATGGTTGGAATGGCTGTTTTGGCAGGTCCTGTGATGCAGTTGATTTTTCATGATTCTAGTAAGCTTGCATCTAATTTACTGTTATTTGGTTCTAGTACCATCATTGTGTATTCTCTTTCATCCATAACAACCTCTGTGTTACAGGGAATAGACCGTTTGTTTGTTCCGATGAAGCATTGTGCCATATCATTGGTATTATATGTATTAACTACTTATATTGTTTTGCGATATTTTGAATGGTCTGTTTATGGATTGATTGTATCTATGTTTATTTTTGGAGCAAATAACACAATATTGAATTTCATTGCATTAAAAAAATATTTAAATTATAAACAGGAAAAGAAAAATACATTTGTGGTTCCACTTGTTTCGTCCGTTGGCATGGGAATTATGGTATTCGGAATTTACCAGCTTTCTTTTTTGGCATTCCATTCTAATTTAGTTTCTGTGATACTGTCTATTTTAGTTGGTATAGTTACTTATTTCGTACTAATTCTTTTATTAGGTGGTCTGTCAGAACAAGAAATTAGTGATTTCCCAAAAGGAAGAAAAATCGTATCTGTTTGTAAAAAAATTGGTTTACTTTCTTAAATTTTGTATGGTTCTTAGCTTTATTGGACATACTGAAAAATATGAAAATTTATATGAATCAGTGAAAAATAAGGTTAAGAAAAAGGAAGTAAGAGCCCTATGTATAAAAAAAGAAGATTAAGAAGATGCATATATATTATTTTTGCGCTCATTTTTTTGTTGGTTTTAGGAATGGATTTATATCGTCATATTCAATCTAAAAATGATGATAAGGATATGGTAAACAATAAAGCCATTACATCAAGGAATATCACGGAAAATAACGAAAATCCGGCATCCTCCACGGTTACAATAAATTTTGAAACGAAAGCGAAAGAATTAAATGGAACAAAATCCGGATTAGAAACACCAAGATTTTTTGTTGCTGTATATCAAAACAGAATGATTGTATATTTGGAAGATAAGAAAACAGTGTATGAATACACCAATATTGACACAAATGAATTACCGCTTGAATTAAGGGCAAAATTAAGTGATGGATTCTTTTTAAACGGAGAAGAAGAATTATATCATTTTCTAGAATCTTATTCCAGCTGATAGGGGTACAAATGAAGAAAAATTATAGTAGAATAAAAAAGAAACTCATTATTGTTGGTGCCGGGGCAGCGGGGCTTTTAGCTGCCATTGAGGCAAAAAAAAATGGTTTGGATGTTCTGGTTTTAGAAAGAATGGATCGTCCAGGGAAAAAAATTCTTGCAACCGGAAATGGAAAGTGTAATTTAACAAATTCCTTTTATGATAAGAATACTTACCGTGGTGAAAATAGTGAGTTTGCATATCATATCATCCATAAATTTGATTATAAAAATGTTCTAAGTTTTTTCGAAAGCTTAGGACTTTTTGTGGTGGAAAACAATGGATATTATTACCCGAAATCCGGACAAGCAAGCACTGTACTAGAGGTTTTACTGTTACAATGTAAACACCAGAATATCCCCATTCTTTGTGAAAATGAAGTAATAAAAATTAAGAAAAAAAGTAATCAATTCGAAGTATTTACCAAGGACCAGTGTCATTTTGGAGATTATATTCTTTTATGTGGTGGGGGTAAATCGAATGAGAAACTCGGTTCCAATGGTTCTGCCATAGAGTTAGCAAAAGAATTAGGTCATAACATTATTCCCTTAGCACCGGCATTGTGTGCTTTACATGCCAAGGGAAATTTTTTCAAGGAAACCAGCGGTGTTCGTGTAAAAGCAAAATTTCGCCTAAAAATTGATGGGACATATACTGAATGGAATCAAGGAGAATTACAACTTACAGATTATGGTATTTCCGGTGTAATGGTATTTTGCCTTAGCAGATATGCAGTATATGGACTTATGGAAAAAAAAGGAGTCTATGCACATATTGATTTTATACCAGATTTGAATTACGATGAATGTAAAGAAAAATTATTGTATTTAAAAAGGATTGTACCATATAAAACAATTCCACAGGCTTTAGAAGGAATTTTTAATCAAAAATTAGCCCTTGCCATTACGAAGTTTTGTAAGATAAAAACAGACTTACTGATTAAAGATATGACCATGGAGCAATGCAACAAACTATGTGGTTCCATGAAAAATTTCCAGACAGAAATTATAAATTATGCTGATTTTTCAAAATCCCAGGTTACAGCGGGGGGAGTTTCTACCGGTCAGATTCATCCGGATACCATGGAATCAAAACTTATAAAGGGGCTTTATTTTGCAGGAGAAATGGTGGATGTAGATGGTACCTGTGGGGGATATAATTTGCAATGGGCTTTTTCTTCCGGTATGATAGCAGCAAAATCCATTTCCAAGGAGGCACAAATATGATACGAATATCACAGATTAAATTACCTGTTTCCCATACGAAACAGGATCTTGTTCATGAAATCTGTAAGAAATTAAAGTGCAATGAAAATGAATTTGAATATAAATTATCGAAAAAATCAATTGATGCAAGAAAAAGAGAGGGATTACAATACATATATAGTGTAGATGTCCGTCTTTTAAAAAGAAAAGAAGAAAATTTAAAAACAAAATCTCCTAACATTTCAATTTTTAAGGAAGAGTATTATCAAATGCCTCTTTTAAAAAAAGAGATGGATTCACCTGTTATTGTTGGAGCAGGACCGGCAGGTCTTTTTTGCGGATTAATCCTAGCAAGAGCCGGTGCCAAACCCATTCTCTTAGAACAGGGGGAACCTGTAGAAAAAAGAACCAAAACCGTAGAAGAATTTTGGAAACACTCAAAGCTTACCCTGCATTCTAATGTTCAGTTTGGTGAAGGTGGCGCCGGAACTTTTTCGGATGGAAAATTGAATACAGTGGTAAAAGACAAATATAAAAGGCAGACGTTTGTTCTAAATACCTTCGTGGAACATGGAGCAAAGGAAGAAATTTTATATTTGAACAAACCTCATGTTGGTACAGACGCTTTAATTAAAATTGTAAAAAGTATCCGGGAGGAAATTATTTCCTTAGGAGGTCAGGTACGATTTGAAAGCAAGGTAACGGATTTTACGATTCAAGAAGGAAAGATTACTCAGATTACTATTAACGAAAATGAAACCATACCTTGTTCTAAATTGGTGTTAGCCATTGGTCATAGTGCCAGAGACACTTTCTTTTTATGTCAAAAGAAAGGACTTCCCATGATTCAAAAATCCTTTGCCATCGGATTACGGGTCGAGCACGATGCGAAGATGATACAAAAGGCGAGATACGGCGACAGTAAAGAGGCTATGCAGCTTCCTGCTGCGG
>JBGVLX010000110.1:0-9385 GCA_045124495.1 Lachnospiraceae bacterium | reverse complement strand
CCAAGACCAATCGACCCAGCCACTATGGAAAAATTATTTACCTATATCTATTACGGAAAAGAAGTAGATTTCTAAGATTTTATGGTTTAGAACGTGAGTAATGAGTGAAGATATGTGAGGTCACCATAGGAAGTGACCATTTATGGAAAGATTTAAGTTTCAGGAATGCCCCAAGGTTCTTTTGATAGAACAGGGGCATTCTTTGTTTGTAAATAAAAAATGAAACCCCATTGATTCAAATTGAACTTTAAAATGAAGGTAATGAGAATCATTGAGGTTTCACTCTATTTTGTTTCTTCTTTTGAATGATTGTCTTTGGCTGGATGCGTAAGTTTGTAAAGCCACACAAAAACATAGATAATAATAGGTGTGATAAAACTTAAGAACAGGCATCCCATAAAATAAGGACTATTCGTAATTGCCAGAAATAAAGTACAGCCAAATAAAAATAAAATCAATGCAATACAAAAGATAGAAAGAATTTTTTTCGCTTTCATAATGATACTCCTTATCTTATTTCATAAGTATCAGTATATACAATGAAGGAAGAAACGTCAATGAAATAAAAAAAGTCCATCACAAATGGATGGACTTTACGAAAAAAAGGGGAGGATAGCATACAAAAATACCAAGAGGGGGAAAAGTATTTTCGTATGCAGATGTCTGATGGTTACTTATCAGACATCTATATTGTTGCCGGCAAGGTAGAAAGTTATACATAAATTATATAAAAAATTTTTATGATATCAGTGAGTGAAAACATTTACTTTTGATACGGACATCAGTTTATAAAAAATGATATATACTTCTTAGCTGAATTGTATAACTAAACTTTCTATGAAAGATAAAATTCTGCCACAGCATTAAAAATTTGAAATGTATTTGGAATGTATTTCTTATGAAATAAAATAGTTGAAAAAAGCGACAAGTTTTGCTATACTAAACGAGAGAACTATTATTATTTTAACGAACGAAGGATGGTATAAATATTATGGCATTATTACAAGAATGGCGTGATTACGCATATCGTTTTGACGATAACACAAAAGAGGGACAACAATTTTGGTTAAATTATTTCCAAGTAGAACAAGGAATATATAAGAAATTATTAGCAAATCCAAGTGAAGTAGTAACTGGAACAGTGGAAGAACTTGCAAAGAAATACGAAACCACCATCAGCTTAATGGTTGGATTCCTTGATGGAATTAATGATAGTTTAAAGACTCCAAACCCAATCGAAACCATGGATAAAGATACTAGTGTTTCTTTGGATATTGACCTTGAAAAGCTATACTATAACATGGTAGGTGCGAGAGCGGAATGGTTATATACATTAGAAGAATGGGAAACTTTAATTACTCCTGAAAGAAGAAAAGAATTATATAAAGAATCTAAATTATCTACTACTGTTGTTAAGCCTGCTAAGGTTGGTAGAAATGAACCATGTCCATGTGGCAGCGGAAAGAAATACAAACAATGTTGTGGGAATAAGTAAATGAATAACAGTTCAATGCCGGATATTTGAAATAAGACGATCGCAATCCATTGGAATTAGAACATGGACAGTTTATGTTGCGAAGCCATTTTAAATGGAATTGAACAATGCTTGAAATGAAAATCAGCCTGATGACTTTATCAGGGTGGCAGTTCGTATGTTCGAAAGAGATACGATATGCCCCCTGTGGTTCATTGGGCTTTTTTGTTTGTAAAAATTTTGTTTGATACGAAAGTAGATAAAAAGAATAAGGTGATATTTTGAATGTCCAATGACCATTCCCAAGGTTAAGTGACCATTCACGGAGTTATCATTGAAAACATAGTAATTATCTGTTATTTTCAAAAGGAAAGGAGATGAGAGCTATGTTTTTTTTGAATGGATTAGGAAGTTTTTATAATGCCACAGAATTTATTTTAATATGGAAATGGCTGTTTGGTTAAGGATGAAAAGGAGGATGAGAAAAAAGGATTTTTTAAGAACAAAATAGTAAGAAACAGATTTAAAAGAACGCTTGCAGTAATTTTAGTTCTGATTATTACACTTACAAGTGTAAATTTTAACTCGTTTATGAAGGTAAAAGCAGCAGAATACAAGACATTGTATTTTATTGATAATACTGCCGAGCAGTGGGTAAAGAATGATTCAGCAGTGATGGAACTGGTGGACAATACCAATGGGCATGACAGCTATTGGATGACACAGATGAATGATGCGACATGGTGTGTCAATGTACCGGAAAGTGCCTATAATATTACATTTAACCGTTATAGTTCGGATAAAACAACACAGTGGAACTCTTGGAGTGCCGGTGGAAGAGATGAAAATAATGCATATTATGCCGATGGTGCGGAATATGGACACTGGGATGTGGTAGAAGAAGGAGAGAATTACTTCCACGCAGGAGATATCATTTATCTTGATTTATCTGAATTCCCGGGATGGGAAAATGATGATGCGTTGATGTATGTTAATTTTACAGATGCATCGAAAGAAGAAAATGGCGGGAATGATGTCAGCATTTCAAATGCAGATAAGAATGTATATAATCCTAAACTTACGAATGTGCAACTTATGGATTCCATTTATGCTTATGTAGTGACATACGAGGATGAGGGTGCTTCGGAATTAAGATTTTGGAGAGGAAATGAACTTACATTGTGGAATTACTCTGTCGCATTATCATATGAAGACTACTTGAATGGGAAAAACTGTATTAAAGTGACCGGGTGGAATGATAGTGGAAGTTTAGAGATAAGTGAATATAGTATAGATTTTGAACTAGACAGTGACCAGGATGGTATACCAGACTACTATGAAATTGTTTATGGATTGAATAAAAACAGTAAAGATAGTGATAACGATGGTTTGGAAGATGCTTATGAACTTTATTTTACTCAAACAAATCCACTGAAATACGATTCGCTGGTGGAAGGGATTTCAGATGCAAATGTGGATAAAGACGGTGATGGATTAACCAATGCAGAAGAAATTAGTCTGGAACTTAATCCTTGCAATAGTGATACGGATGGTGATGGACTAGCGGATGGAGATGAAATAAATATACATGGAACGAATCCTAACAATATAGACACAGATGGTGATACCTTAAGTGACAGTGATGATATGGCGTTGAGCTTCAGTCCGTTATTAGAAGACACGGATGGAAATGGAATTTTAGACTGTGATGAAAAAATATATCAAAATATTGAGGTTGAAATTGACAATTCAGAAAAAACAGAAGTCAAAAAAGTGTCGGTTTCTTTTGAAGGGACAGGTTATATAAATAGCACTACATCGATAGAGGATTTATATGGAAAAGACATATATGTATCGCAAACAGTAGGATTAGTGGGTGTTCCGGTAGAAATCACAAGTTTTTCTGAATTTGACACTGCTTCTATTTGCTTTTATCTGGATGAAGAAGTGGACAAGGAAACATTGTCTAATTTAATCATTATGTGGTATGATGAAGAAAATGATAGATTTATAGAGCAAGAAACAGTGATTGATGAAGAAAATATGACAGCTTCAGCGAAGGTGAACCATTTCAGTAAATATATGTTGGTGGATTATAGAAAATGGTTTGATGCGTGGAAAGAAGAAATAAGTTATTCAAACAGTATCAATTATGATGTGATGGTAGTGATTGATTGTTCAGGAAGTATGTCAGGGAACGATCCTTATTTTAACTATACATATAAAAATACAGAATACATTGGTTCGGAAAAAACTGTTTATACTTGCTATAGAAAATTGGCAGCAGAAAATTTTATCTCTGCCCAAGGAGAAGGGGACAGAACCGGCATGATATTATTTTCGTCGGGTGCAAGGTTAGTTTGCCCATTAACTAATACCAAGTCGGATGCAATTACTGCACTGAATAATATTAATTCAAGTGGAGGAACGAACTTTAATGATGCGATATCGAAATCGGTTAATGTATTAATAGAGTCTGAGAGTAATTCGAAAAAAATGATTCTGTTTATGAGCGACGGACAAGCATCAATAAGTGATTCGGTATTAAATTATGCCATTGAAAACAAAATCGTTATAAATACGGTTTATATGGGTAGTACTTCTGATAATGAATTACTTAAAAATATTGCAGAAAAAACTGGTGGAGAATATTTTAAAGCAGTTACTGCAGGAGAATTAATCAGTATTTATAGTACAATAGCAATAAATCAAAGTATCGATACTACCGATGAAGATAAAGATGGCATTTATGATGTTTTTGAAAAAAATGGAATAAGATTATCAAATGGAGAAATATTTGATTTAGACCCAACAAATCCGGATACTGATGGAGATGGATTGTTAGATGGTGATGAAATTAATGGTACACCAACATTATGGACTAATACATTTTATGAT
The DNA here is from genome assembly GCA_045124495.1 of Lachnospiraceae bacterium. Classification (GTDB taxonomy): domain Bacteria; phylum Bacillota; class Clostridia; order Lachnospirales; family Lachnospiraceae; genus RGIG1668. The sequence goes on along the minus strand of JBGVLX010000110.1, from coordinate 5,013 downwards.
ACTTCAGGAGAAGTAATAAATGTTCCTTCATACATTTTAAAACAAAACAGCAATCCTAAAGATGTGGATAGTGATAGAGATGGATTATTAGATGGAAGTGCAACAAGTATAAATGGACGAATAATTGCACCGAAGGATCCGGAACCAACGATTTACAATGGTCCACAGGGTATTTGGAAAGCGCATATTGCCCAAAATAATTCTGTTGCTTGTAGTTTAGTGTCTTGGCAAAAGGTAAAGGTGGATTGGAAAGAGTTAGATGCAAAGTATGGTTCCTATTTTTTGAATTTTTTATATGATGAAAAGCGAATGGCAATTCATTCACAAGTAAAGACCTGGCAATGGGATTGGGGGTATAATGATGCTTACGATGTAGTTTTTTCAGTTGGAACAATTGGAAATATGGAGTCCTTGCCGGTTCGTTTTAACTGTAAAGGAAAAGAGTATGTAATTTGGTTGTGGAAAGGAGATTATTTGAACCTTGGAGGAGGTGCTGAAATAGGAATTTACCAAAATCCGCATCAGGTAGGAATTTCAAATTCTCCGTTTAGCGTAGAGCATTGGAATGCAGTGAATTTTGTGCTTCCGATGAAATTATATTTATATAATAGGAATGCTCAAAGTATAGTACGTATTTTTGGTTGGGAGCCGAAGGAAGAACAGTGGTGGATTACTGGGTTCAGACCTGAATTTGACAATCCTAATGTTCATAAAATGACATCAATTGGTGTAATTAATTTTGAAAAGCGTAAAGAAATGTATCAGGCACTTAAATCTGCAGTGAACAGTCAAGGATTAGGTCAATATTTTATTTTTGATGAAGATGGGCATACTGTTTGGATAATTTGGGACTAAAGTTTTGTATTCTTAAATGATGTGATGGAATCTTGTAATATGAATAATAGATTGCAAGATTTATAAAAGTACCCCATAATATACTTTTTATGTTGACAGATGAGAAGATGTTAGTATAATCAAAGAAAATGAAATTATTTGGAGGGAAATTTCATGGGTGTTGCATTTTTTATAGGATTTGTTATTCTTTTCTGCATAGGAGCTTTTTTACTGGCAGGTCTGGTCATTGGTATATGTTTAATAGACCATGGACATGATGTGAGGGAGATGGAGGATGTAGAAGAAGGAAAAAGGATTATATTTAAAGGTAAAATTTTAGTAACCATATCCTCTTTTTGCATCAGTGCTATTTTACTTTGGTGGGGGCTTTCAAAATTAGAAGATGCGAGAAAAGAAGAAAATTTTATTGTTTATGCTGCGGAAAACGATGATTATGAGAAACTGGAAGAACTATTAGAGTCGGGGGCACCGGCAGATGCAAATCATTATCGACTTTTTGGGGGCAATACTGAGACATCATCCCGTACAAATACAGCATTATGTGTGGCTACTTTAGCTCAAAATGATGAGATGATTGAATTGTTATTGGAATATGGAGCAAGTCCGGATAAGGAGGGACTGACAGGTACTCCCTTCATTGAGGCTATGTATAATAGTGACTATGAAACATTAGAATTATTTTTTGAATATGGAGTAGATGCAAATTATACAACCATAGATGGAAATTCCTATTTGGCACATGCTTGTTTATGGGGAGATGCAAAAGTTGTCGAAATGTTATTGGAACATGGAGCAGATCCTAACGTACAGGATTGCGATGGGTATTATCTTTTGGAATATGAGGAGATATACTATCCTTCCAATGTATATAATCTAGATTACGAAGATACACGAAATCATGAGAAAATCATCCAACTTCTAAAAGAATACGGAGCAATAGAACAATAAGACATAAATTTTGAGAGGTAGGTGAATTCTATGGCTTTTATGGGAATGTTTTTAGTTGCAGTGGCTATAATCATTGGAGTTGTTGTTCTTTTTACCATTTTGGGAATCGTTCTTTTGAGGATATCGGTATCCAAACACCGAAAATGGAAAATACAGCCGGGTAAAAGAAAATCGTATCTTGTTTTCAGAGTGTTTGGTATTATATGTATGCTTCCACTCATTATTTCTGCGATAATGATACCTTATAACCTGATAAAATGGAAAGCGGATGAGAACAATAGCTTAAGTTATCATGTTATGCAGGGAAATGTGAAAGAGGTGAAACGACTTTTAGAGAGCGGGGTAAGTCCTGACTGTACGCTGGATGACAATGAACCGGCGGAACCTGGAGAACAGACCTTGTTAAGTGTTTTGTGTGAAAAAGGTTTTACGAATACCATGGGAAACCCACTTGATCATGAGGAAACAGAAGAAGAACTGGAAATGATACAGTTACTTATTGATTATGGAGCGGATATAGAAAGCACCACTTATGAGCATGAAGAAGGAGATACTCTTCATGAGTATCAGGAAGAGTGTGATTATTATATGCCTAGTGACAGATGTGGGTATACACCACTGTTATTTGCAGTTTACGGCAGAAGAACAGAAACAGTTAAACTACTTATAAAAAATGGGGCTGACATTCATGTACAGGATTTTTGTGGATTTAATGCCGTTGCGACTGTGGCAGATAATTTACCGGATGAATATGGTGTGGAAATTCTTGACTATCTGTTAAAAAAAGGGTGTGATACAGATGTCGTTACGAAGTTCGGACAAAAGATTGATTTTCTCGTTTCCCGTCACAGCAATGGTTTTGAAAATGAAGAAATACAAGAAATGTTAGGGTACAGATAAAATTAGTGATGAAGCCTTAATAAATAAAAAAGACAACATCAAAGGGACTGAACGACCTCGCATTGTTAGATTTTTGGTCTGACTTTTTGGGGTCACCTCAGTCACTAAGATGTTGTCTTTTTTGTATTACAAAATTAAAATGATAAGATTTGGAAAGTTAGAAAAATAAGTAGAAAAATGTATTATTTAATTGTAAAAAACTTGTAATTCAAGTATAATAAAGAAATAAAGAATATTCACAGGTATATGTAAAAAAATGCAATGAGGAATGGGAAACTGAAATGGTGTATCTGAGATATTAGAAAATGTCTACACAACGAAGGGGATGAATGAGATGATAAAGATAGGAATTTGCGACGATGAGCCTATTATATTGGAAATTTTGGGAGAATTGGTAGAAGAATGTCTGCTTGAAATGAAAGCGGAGGGGAAAATATTGCTATTTGATTCCGGAGCAAAGGTACTAGAGGAGATAGAATTGTTGGATATTTTATTCCTTGATATTGAAATGCCGGAGATGGATGGGATTGAAGTAGGACACAGGATTAGAAATTATAAAACCGATTGTAAAATTGTCTTGGCGACCGGAAGGGAAGAACGATATAAGGAAGCGTTTAAAATAAAAGCATTTAATTTTGTTACCAAACCTTTCGATAAAGAAGAAATAATGGAAACTTTAAAAATGTGTTTTGAAGACCGGCTGGATATGAAAAAGATAGAGGTATATAAGGAAAGGAATAAGTTTGAGATATACTTAAAAGATGTCAGATACATATTAGCAGGAGATAGTTATGTAGAGTTCATACTTGAAAAAGGAAGATTTCGGAAAGAAATCTCTTTGCTGAGACTGGAAAAAACATTAGATAAGAGAATCTTTTTTCGAGTCAACAGACAATGTATCGTAAGTATGAGGTGGATTACAAAGTATAAAGATGGCATTATTTTTATGGAAGATGTGCAATTTGAAATTTCCAGAAGAAATAAGAAGGAATTTGAGCGGAGGTATATAGATTATGATGTGGGACTTAGATAGTGAAAAGCTGATGGCGATGGGAAGTTTTGTGGTAAAGCTGTTGCAATGCAGAATGATAAATTGTTTTTTGGGAGATAAGAAAATCAATCAATATTGGACAAGCATTGTTTTATTTGGTTTCTATAGTGTTCTCTTAGGCTGTTCCATTATTAGTTCTAATTATCTTGTAAATTCTTTCTTTATTCTTGTTGATTTGGTTATTGTAGTAGATGCAGGTATAAAAGACAAAATCATTCATGCTTTAAAAATATTTGTAATACGAAGCTGCTTTAGCTATGTAGCTCAAATGATGGTATCTTTTATAAGAAAGACAGAGGTTATTTCTATGATTGAAGATGGAGATTTTTTCGGGGAAGTCTTTTTACTTTTTGTTTTAGTGGTGATGGTAGTCGTGAAAAAATACATATTAATAAAGGTTCCGGATACCATAAGACAGAAATGGTGGAAATACCTCATTTATGGTGCCATGATTGTGATGGGTATTTCCATACCAATGACCATTTCCGGATTTGGGTTTGCAGCTTCCTATGTGAAGAATCCTGATTTTACGAAGGTGGCAAATATAGTGTCCGTTTTTGCTTTTTGCGGCATCCTGTTTCTGATTTTATTTATTTTTTATGTTGAGGATGCCAATAAAAAAATGAAGAAAAGTTTAGAGACTGAGAAACTTCTTATGGAAACGCAGAAAAGATATTATGAGATCATGCTGGAAAAGGCAGAAGATACAAGGAGATTCCGGCATGATTTTCTCAATCATATTACATGCTTAAAAGGACTTATTGAAAAAGAGGATAACGAGGCGGTATTTACTTATATCTGTCAGATGCAGGGACAAATGCAGGAAATTCAGGAGAATCATAAAAACTGCTATACCGTGGGGAATAATGTAATTGATGTGATTTTGAATGGATTACTGCCACAGCTAAAAGATACGGATGTAACCGTAGGGGGAACCTGCACACAGCAAATTATGATAGACCATGTAGAGTTATGTACCATTGTTGCCAATCTGATAAAAAATGCAATCGAAGAACTGAATCATTTGGAAAATGACTCAAAGTACTTAAAAATAAAGGTGGAACAGGGAACGCAGTATATGAAATTTACGATTTCAAATTCTTCAAGGATGAAAAAGGTGAATATTTCAAGTAAATTGCCGCTGACTACGAAGGCAGACAAGAAGAATCATGGAATTGGTTTAAGAAATGTAAGGGAAACAGTAGAGAAGAATCAAGGAAAATTTCTATGGGAATACAAAGAAAATGAATTTAAAGTAG
>JBGVLX010000109.1:0-7095 GCA_045124495.1 Lachnospiraceae bacterium | reverse complement strand
ACATCCTGCTAAGGATAACGCCAAAGAAGAAAAAGAATCATCTTCCCTTAATGACTCATGAATCATTAAGGTTTTATTCAAAGAATGCTCCGGTCCTATAAAACAGACTACGGAGCATTCCTGAAACGTTATTTTTTAATAATAAGACACATTTTTTTATTGTTCTAACCAAATCTTAAGAAATATGATTCACATTTTTTATTGTTCCTAACCATATCTTAAGAAATATGATTCACATTCTAAATCATCAAAGCTTAGAAATCTACTTCTTTTCCATAATAGATATAAGTAAATAATTTCTCCATAGTAGCCGGATCGATTGGTCTTGGATTAGAACCGGTACATGCATCTCCTACTGCATTTTCTGCAATCATAGCTACTTTTTCTTTAAATTCTTCTTCAATAATTCCGAAATCTTTTAATGTATTTGGAATTTCCATGGCATTATTCATAGAAACAATCTTATCGCATAATCCCTGAACACATTCCTCCACAGTTCCTTCGATACCGATGGAATTAGCAATCTCTGCATATCTCTTAGCAGTTTCTGCATCTTTCGCATTATATTTAATAACATACGGAAGGTACATCGCATTGGCAAGTCCATGAGTTATATGACCGGTAGAGAATGCTGCACCTGTCTTATGTGCCATAGAATGCACAATTCCTAACAGTGCATTGGAGAATGCCATATCTGCCAAACATTGTCCATAATGCATCACTTCACGGCTTTCCATATCTCCGTTATAAGATTTCAATAAATCATTATCTACAATCTGAATGGCTTTAATTGCAAGAGGATCTGTAAATACTGTATGTAAAGTAGAAACATAAGCTTCAATCGCATGAGTCAATGCGTCCATACCAGTGTATGCCGTAAGATGTTTTGGCATGGTTTCTGCCAAGGCAGGGTCTACAATGGCAACATCTGGTGTAATATTAAAGTCTGCCAATGGATATTTGATTCCTTTCGCATAGTCTGTGATAACAGAGAATGCAGTAACTTCAGTGGCAGTACCTGATGTAGATGGAATCGCACAGAATTTCGCTTTGGTTCGAAGTTCCGGGAAATTAAATGGTGTAATCAGGTCTTCAAAGGTAGTTTCCGGATATTCATAAAATGCCCACATAGCCTTCGCTGCATCAATCGGAGAACCACCGCCCATGGAAATAATCCAGTCCGGCTCGAATTCTCTCATCATTTCGGCACCCTTCATAACTGTTTCTACGGATGGATCCGGTTCCACATTTTCGAATAATTTCGTTTCAATTCCGGCTTCCTTTAAGTAACCCAATGCCTTATCCACAAAACCAAATCTCTTCATGGAGCCACCGCCCAACACTAAAACGGCCTTTTTCCCCTTTAAATTCTTGAGTTCAGCTAATGAATCTCTTCCATAATACACGTCTCTAGGTAATGTAAATCTGCTCATAATCTGTATCCTCCCAATATATAATTTTTAAGCCGCCGGCAACTTACCGTTAAAAGAATAAAAAGTCTAACAAAAATACCGCCTGTCCTTATTTGCAACGAATATGCTCATGGATGTTCTTAAACTTGCATATACATATTTCCATGAAACAGGCCGTAAACCATCTCGGTTAATTGCTGTCAGTTATGTGTATATTCTACTATATTTGCGAGAAATTTTCAATTACTTTATCTGTGTTTTGAAATATTTTTTAAAATTATTTTAAAATCAGCCGCATTATTGTTTTAATTTTACATACTTTTTACAAATATTCCGACAATTTTACACAAATCGATTCAATTCTATATCATATTCATATCCAATTGTTTTCAATCTCTTCTTTATCTCATCTGAATCTACCTGCAAATCTTCACACAGTAAGTCCAGACTTTTATAATAATCCCTAAGTTTCGTGTTAATTACACTTAACAACATCATAGGGTCTTTTGGTAAACTCATTTCATCGACCTTCCTCAATCTCCAATTAATCCTAGTTTCTTCATAATTTTCTGGAATTTATCCATATCAATAGGTTTCGTAATATAAGCATCGTGTTCTCTGCCATCCTCCTCAATCGGAGACTCTGTTTCATTTAAAGCACTGGTAATAATAACCTTTGCTCTTTTCTCTCCCGAAATCCCATTTTTACGTTCAATATCACGAATTACGGTAAGGGCTTTGTAGCCATCTACCTTCGGCATCATAATATCCAGACAGACCAAATCAAAAAAAACGCCTTCCTTCATTCTTTTTGCAAAAAGGTCTACTACTTCCATTCCATTTTCTGCTGCTTCCACCTCACCAAACTTTGATAAAAATTTCGAAAGAAATTTTCTGCTGGCCATATCGTCTTCTGCTATCAATATCCTCATTGTAATCCTCCTAACACTTCACAAACCTTATGGAACAACTGCAATTAATTTCATTAGTTTTTCTACAGTTTCTAACATTTCAGCTTTCAAAGATTTTTCATGCTGAATGACTCTCCGGCTTAAAATCATGCCGTTCATTACACTAATTAAAATATCTGACAATTCTTCTGTCGTAAAGATATCTTTAATCTCATTTTTCTCAAGACCTTCCTTAATCAGCTGTCTTAGCACTTCATCCCTGTCCTGAATACAATTCGTGATTAATTCTCTCGTATCTGCATTATGTAGCAGTTCTTCGTAATTTAAAATAACGGCAGTAATTTCTTTGTAATTCTCATAATATGTAGCATATGCATTAAAAAAATCTTTTATTTTAGAAATAGAGGAGGTGTCTTTTGATAAAACAGTCTGGCGGATGCTTTTATCAAACTTAACAAACGTTTCCACCACTGCCACCAATACCTCACCGATTCCTCCAAATAATTTATAAATCATCGCCTCGGAAATATTCGACCGGTATGATAAATTTCTCATGGACAATGCCGATAAACCCGAATCACTAATCAGTTCTATTGCAGAAACAATAACGTAATCTTTCTGGGAAATATTATTTTCTTCCATATTTTTACCCCCACTTTTTTGTCTGCGTTCACTTTTTATTATAATAATTTTTCTTATGTTTTTCAAGCTACAATGATTAAGTTTGTGAATAATCTTATTTTGACTTTTTTATTATGCCCTGATACCCCGTTTTTATCGGTTGGGCTAACCAGCTTAAGCGATAATCATTTCATTCGTTTCTTTTAAATAATAATAGACATGATCAGATAAAAATTCTTCCTTTGATACCACTGTTTTGTTTGCATCCTTGACAATGCTTTTAAGGTAATCTTTATCGAATTCTTTTTGAACCGGCAGCAGCAATACTTCATGCACACTGCTAGGCAGAACATAGATGTCAGTACCCCATTCCTGGGCCAAATTTCTTAGTGCGTCTTCATACAATATACAGGAAGCACCATTGATTCCAACAGAATTGGTAAGAACATAGAGGGGAACTGTCTCATGACAGTCTAATTCAATATAATCTTCTAGTACTTTAGAAAGAGGAACCACCTGTACCGGAAATAATACCGGTGTATTTACACAAGCTAACATCTTTAAATCTTCCATCGTAACATTCCAATGTTTCATCATGGCATTCGTAATCATTACCGTCGCAATTCCTTTATCATCTTTTTGTGCCAAAACCCGGAATGTAACCGCTAAATCCTGAATTTTATAGAAAGGACAATCCTCAAGAAGTATCTGGTTGGTTTCAAAATTCACAATTCTAAAGAAAATAGAACCTTTCACATACTCAAAAGAATTAAAATCTTCCGGCTCGACTCCAAGAGCATCCGGTGGATTGTTTACGTAAATATAATATATCTCATTTACAATACTGGCTAAATCTCTACCTTCCTGATACTGTTCAAAGTACGAATTCAGGTATATCGTAGGGGAAACATTCTGATCTCTTCCGATGATACTAAGTCCATCCAATACCACATCATTATTCTTACGTACCTTTCGTATGGTAATATCATAGGACTCCGGCTCTTCGATATGATTTAAGATTTGTTCTTTGATTTGTGTTAAAAACTCGTGATATGTCATAACTTCCTTTCTAGCAGAAATAAAAAGGGTTGTTTATGAAATGTCTGGAGTATTACCTCTTCATGCTACCATATTTCTCCATTTTTTTCAAGTCTTTTTTGTTTTGCATTTTCTATATCTTCATAGTATAATTTTCGTAAACGTTCATAAATGAACAGATACAGATTGTTTTTACATAACAGATACGAATTTTTACAACAAATCGAAAGGAAAGGACTTACCTATGCCACCCATTACAAATGACTGGGCTCCCATGTTTGAGCCTGAATACAGCAAACCATATTACAAAAAACTATACAAACAAATCATTGAAGAATACAACAATGGAAGCTATGTTTTTCCTCCTGCCGAGGATATTTTCAATGCTTTTCATCTTACCCCTTTAAAGGACGTAAAATGTGTTATTTTAGGTCAGGACCCTTATCATGATGAAAATCAGGCCCACGGTCTTAGCTTCTCAGTCAAGCCAGGGGTGAAAATTCCACCTTCCCTGCAAAACATATACACCGAGTTACATGACGATTTAGGATTAAAAATACCAAACAACGGTTACCTCGTAAAATGGGCGAAGCAAGGGGTATTACTTCTTAACACTGTTTTAACCGTTCGGGCCCATCAGGCAAACTCTCACCGAGGAATCGGCTGGGAAGAGTTCACAGATGCTGCCATCCGCATTTTAAATGAACAGGACAGACCCATTGTATTTTTACTATGGGGAAAACCGGCTATGACGAAAGCCTCAATGTTAAATAATCCAAAACACCTGATACTGACTGCCCCTCATCCAAGCCCGCTTTCTGCTTACCGGGGATTCTTTGGATGTAAACATTTTAGTAAAGCCAATGCCTTTTTAGAACATCAGGGTGTTTCTCCCATTGACTGGCAAATTGAAGATATTGATACTGTTTAGCTATAGACACTAACAAAATATCGAAACAATTCGTAATATCAGCAAGTAAAAATACACTTTATACAGTCACATCCAGTATGACAAAAAGTGGTATCAGCTTCTTATTTGTAGATTCTGATACCACTTTTCTTAATTTTTTATTTTTTTCAATGATAAGATGAATTTCTCTTCTCTTATCGTTTTTTCGTTTTTATAATTCTGTTATCGATTGTTTTGTCCGGTGCTGGTTCCACCGCTTTGTGTACCATTTCCACCATTTTCTCCATTATTTTCGGTATTGTTTGAATCTGCCGTATATTCTTCAAATTCACCGGACTTATCATTTTTTAGATAGATTTTACCTGTGTCACGATCTACCCAGTATTCACCTAATCTGCTACCTTCTCCGGAAGAAGTATCATATAGTTCAAACTGATATCCATATCTTCCATCTTGATATTCATTTAAATCTTTGTTTTCATTTCTTACTTCATATCTGCCTGAATTGTTTGCTCCCTGCATACTGCTCATAAAATAATCATGGGCATCTTCGTAATTGGAAAAGCCATTGAAATTTGCACCCAGCATATCGCCCACTGCATCTCCTACATCTCCTACAGCATCTCCTACATTATCTACCGCATTGTTTAAATCATCGCCTACATTAGAACCATCATTGGTTCCACTTTGTTCCTGATTATTCTTATCAGTTGCACTGTTAACATCATCGCCGCCACATGCCGTCAATGTAAATGAATATACAAGCATCAGAACGGATAAAACTAAGATTGCTTTGTTTTTTGTTTTCATGAAATACTCTCCTTTATAACTTATTTTTCATAAAGTAGTATTTCCTGTTTTCTATCTTTTATCAGTTTTTTTCTCTTCTTCAATTGGAAAATTTTTCCATTCCATATTATAATTTGGGGTCAAAAGGTATTTTAACCCCATGATACCTACGAAATGCCCCGTACTTTGTGCTACCACAATTCTAAAACATTTGAAATCCGCCCTATTCGGACTACTTTCTCATGTTTTGCGGGTTCCAAAGTCATGATTTTTCATGCGACCATGAAAAACATGAGCTTTTTGACCTTGGTATCTTAAAATAAAAGCACCTCAAAAACCTGGTATAAATCAAGGTATCCCCAGCCAAATAACCGGCTTGGCAAAGTTACATTATCCGGTGTTCTTGCCCCTCTTATAAAATCAGCCCTTACCCGGCTTGCGGTAATATAGGTTATATTTCCTTCTACTATAGCCCACTGTAAAAACAATGCTACTGCCCCTGCAGTTATGGCTGCTGCCGCACTGGTTCCGGATCTCATTACTACATTTCCTGTGAGACTGATTCCACTGATATCCACCGCCGGGGCAGCAAAATCCGGTTTGATTCTTTCATCTAAGGTAAATCCTCTGCTGCTTCTTAAATAAAAGCTGTCATTTTTATGATTGTATCCACTCACCACGATGGCATCTTTATTATTTCCAGGATCTGTTAAGGTAATATCCGGATTGGGACTTAAAAAATAAGTTTCATCAGATAAAAATTGGGTAATGGGCAGCCAAACATTAAACTCCCTTGAAGTATTATACTGACTTTCCACTTCTATCATCCAAATTCCGGGAGTGGGATTTTGAAACCGCATTAAAATTACCGGTCGTTCTGTTGCAGCTCCAATGATACTATAGTCAATATTTACTACTGTCTTTTCTAAAGCGTATCGAATGACATCCCCGGAAATGGCATTTAGCAAAAAGGGTCCATCCCGTTTTCCCAAAGGACTTGTGATGGTAACTTCATAGATTCCATAGGGTTCTCCCCATAATTCCATGGAAAATCCTGTTTCCCCTTCTCCTACATTAATTTCTACTTTACCCGAAACCTCATCTCCTGCATTTCCCTGATAGTGGTGTCTGGCTGCACCTTCATTACCTGCCGCCACCACCACCACATTGGATACTTCATTGCTAAGACTCGAAATATAATCATTTAACGGGCCGGTACCGTCATGAGGTCCACTGTTACTTCCAAGTCCTAATAAATACACTACGGGACGCTTCAGTTTTATTGCAATTTCGTTGATATATTTCATTGCCAGAATAATATCATTTTCCTGATACGCTTTTGCCGCTTCATTAATTCGATAAAACTGTTTTAAATGCGGTTTTGCTTCTTTTAATTTTACCACCACCAGATTGC
>JBGVLX010000108.1:0-2079 GCA_045124495.1 Lachnospiraceae bacterium | reverse complement strand
AGAAAGACAAACCAATTGCAAAACATACTACTATTAAATTTGAAAGTAATAAGAGTACAGTAGCAAAGGTAAATAAAAACGGAACAGTTACAGCTAAGAAAAAAGGCACAGCAATCATTTATGTATATGCCCAGAATGGTGTTTATGAAAAAGTAAAAGTAACTGTAAAATAAAATATAATAAAAATATTAAGAGAAGGTGCATTTTTGAAGTGCACCTTCTTTTTTTACTTTATAGGAAAGTTCTCCTTTGGAGTCCTCGTGGTATAAAAATGACCCGCACAGAGGCGGGCATGACGAGCAGACGATAAGTTTTTAGAAAATATAGAAACCTTCCGCACCAGGAAAGTCTTCACCAAACTCATCGTCTTCATTTAAGAAGTAATCCATGTCGAGCAAATCATCCTCACTCATGTGGCGGATGTCATCAGCAGTCATGCCTTCAGGTGGATTTGCTATGTACTTGTCTCTGATTTCATCTGAACGTTTTTGCATAGTGTTTTCCTCCGTTGTTTGTATCATTATATCACGGATGGAGAATTGTTGCACTGAATTATGCAGAGGAGAAAGACGGAAGTCTTCCCATAGCCCTTTCGTACATTTCGTTCAGAGAAATATGCTGATGTTTATGATAAAGCTCAAGGAAACGCATTGTTTTACCGCAGCAGGGGCATTTTAATGGATCATATCCAAATGATGACAAAATACATTCACGCCAACGATTGAAAGACAGAATAATTTTTCGTTTTTCTTTTGCAATGGCAAGATTAAGTTTCTTATCATTTTCACGTTTTCTGGCATATATACCATAGTAACGGATTTGTTTGAAATGCTTTTCCGGTATGTGCTGGATCAGTCTGTCAATGAATTCCATTACAGGAATTGTTTTGACGACGAGCTGGTCATCCTCATGTCGATTGTAGTGGAAAGTGACATTTTCACCATCGTAATTATCAATGCGTGAAGTAGCGATAACTGGTCTGCCAAGATAGCGTCCAATGTATTTGATGACAGCTTTCGGATCACATTTGTTAGGTTTTGCATAAACATAAAAACCTTCTTTGTGATCACGGTAGCATTTGGCCTTAACACTTTTGAAGGATGTACCAAGTTTCTTCTCCATAAGATTAAGAAGTGCGGTACGGAATGCATTACGGAGAAATTTGTAGTTAAAATGAGTTTTTGCACGCCATAAGCCGCTGTTGCCAATGCCGCCTTCGGAAATAAGGCAGTGAATGTGAGGATTCCATTTTAAGTCACGTCCAAAAGTGTGAAGAACAAGAATGAAACCGGGGGTAAACTTTTCTGCTTTGTTATCTTTGTGAAACAACCGCATGATAACACTTTGAACTGCTTCAAAGAGAAGAGAAAGAAGTTTTCTGTCTTCAAGGAAGAAGTGTCTGAGTTCAGAATCAATGGTAAAGACACAGTGTCTGTGTTGAACATTGATTATCTTAAAAGACATAGAGGTAGTGCGGTCAATGGAGTATTTGTTTCCACAGGTTGGACAAAAACGGCTGTGACACCGAAAAGGAACAAATTTAAAGGTACCGCAAGATGAGCAGCCATACATTGCACCACCAAAAGAAGGGTCACCACAGTTGATCATTTTATCAACATTTTCGATGACCGATTTGCGAGGGTGCAGGGTATATAACATTTCTTCGTAATGATCTTTAAATATGTTCTGAAGTATATTGCTCATAAGATTATTATAAAGGAATTTAAGAAAAAGAAAACCCTAAACCCCTCATGAATGAGGGGCAGGGGAGTTGATGTGTCGAAGACACATTTTTATGATTGGCGGGAGAAAGAATTTTTGATGAAATAATTTGTAGATCATTTCCGTCTAACAGATAGAAAGGAGGAGAGCAGTTGAATAAAGAGCATTTTGTGGAGTTTGTCAGAAAACATGAACAGTATATGTATAAGATCGCCTGGTGCTATCTAGATTCAGAAGAGGATATTGCGGATGCGATTCAAAATACGATTCTAAAATGTTTTGAGAAGATGGATTCCATAAAAAATAAGAGATATGAAAAGACATGGATGACAAGGGTGCTGATAAATGAATGCATGG
>JBGVLX010000107.1:0-30067 GCA_045124495.1 Lachnospiraceae bacterium | reverse complement strand
AATACATAAGCAGGTGCTTGGGCGGCCGTCGGTACTTAATGAGCGACTTGTCGCGAATTTAGTACCGCTACGAGCCGAACGCAGCGAAAGCGTGCCTGCGATGTTTTGTTTCATTTGAATCACTCTCATATAGAATGTTATAGTTTCGCAATTACCTACTAATCCAAAAAATAAAAAGGAGGATGATTATGAAACAGAAATTGTCTGCCATGAAGTATATAAAAAATAACAAGCGGCGGATTGCTGTGTTGGTAGTAAGTCTGGCACTTTGTTTTATGCTTACTTATCTTGTAAACTTTTTATTATCTTCAACAGAGGAAACCTTTCGGATTGTAACTGTGGACAATGCAGAAAAAATCCAGTATGTAAGTCTTGCAGGAAGTTCCTTAGGGATGGATGTGGAGCACATGGACCAGGAAGAAATTCATCAATTATATCTAGAGAAAAATCTTCAGTTGGCTGAGAATCTGAAACAACAGGAAGGAGTTCTAGAGACATTTTATACACAGGTTCTTTATATCGATGTGAAGGCTGCCGTAGGAGAATGGCAAGCAGAAATTCCATTGGTGGAAAAAGGACAGGTTCCGGTTATTCTAGAACATTATGGAACGAAAGTTTGTGAAGGAAGAATGCCGGAACATCCAGGAGAAATTGTTTTAGACCGGGCTGCCATGAAAAATGGAGATTATCAGTTAAATGACTATTTTGACACGGAAAGTCTGGATGATACCGTAAAAATCGTTGGGATTTTGGATACAGAAAGTTATTTTGGTTGTGGAATTCCTAGCGAAAAATATGAGTTATCTACAAGTATTGTCATACTTTCGGATGGAAGTATTCAAGATGTGACAAAGTTGTTGGAAAAAGAGGGAATATTCATAAGAGATGGTTTTGATACCGTTGTGGATGTCAAGACGGGAAAAGAAGATTTACAAAAGAATGTCATTGATGTAATCAGTAACTCCAGCAATGTGATATATTTTGGTGTTTTACTAGTCTTATCTTTGGCTCTTTATATTGTATATACTATGTATTTAAGAGATAGACGAAATGAGTGGTGCCTGTATTGCTCCATTGGTTATTCCAAAAAAGAAATATATCATTCTATCTTACGGGAACTAGGGTTTACTTTTGGTTTTGCCATTTTCATTGGAGTAGTCTTAACCATGTTTTCCGTAGTAGGACTTGATTTTGGAATGATACGGCCAATGGGAATCCGATGCCGGTATTTTTATCCGGAAATCATAGTAGAAATATTATGTGCCGATATGTTTCTGATAGGATTATTACAGATTCCTATCCGGTATGCACTTTATAAAATACGCACCATAGATGCCATGGAGGATGATTTATATGTTTGAGATTAAAAATATTACAATGATTTATGATATGGAAAAGACAGAAAAGGTATATGCCTTAGGTGGATTTGATTTATCCCTTCCGGATAAGGGACTGATAGGGATTATAGGACCTTCCGGAAGTGGAAAATCTACCTTAATGTATTGTCTTTCTACATTGAAAAAGCCTACGGATGGGAAGATTCTTTATAATGGAAAGGAGATTACCAGGTTAAAAGACAGTGAGCGGGAAATTCTAAGAAGAAATGAATTTGGATTTGTATTTCAAAGACATTTTTTGGTACCTTATATGTCTGCTCTGGACAATGTAACCGTAGCAGCCACAAAACATGAGAAAGAAACCATCGATAAAGCCAGGGAATTGCTAAAAGGGTTTGGCTTAGGAGAGAGAGAAATTTCCAAACGTCCATCGAAGCTTTCCGGTGGACAAAGACAAAGAACTGCCATTGCCAGGGCAATGATAAATGAGCCGAAGGTTTTGTTTGCGGATGAGCCTACTGCGGCCCTTGACCATGAAAATGCCTTTGCAGTAATGGAAATTTTGAAAGAATATGCAAAAGAGAATCTGGTGTTGGTCATCACCCATGACCGCTCTATTTTAAAAGATGCAGACAGTGTGATTGAAATGTGGGATGGAGACATCAGTACAATTAAAGGTGGGGGAGCAGTATGAAACCATTTTCAGCAATCTATTTCGTGAAAGAAAATAAAAAGCGTTGTTTATTATTAATACTTATGATTTTTTTAAGTTTTGGAGTGTATCTTGGGGGATTGTATGTTACGAACCCTTTGGATAACTGGAAAACCGCCATTGGTTATTATGATGAAATCGTCAGTGTAAGTGGTAGTTCGCTAGAGGATGAAGATTATCAATGGTTTCTTCAGGAGCTTTCTGCTGATGGTAAGGTTACGATTTTAGAAATGGGAACTTATAATGGATTTCAATGGCAGAGTATCATGGGCTTTACTTCCGGAATTTGTAGTTTTACTTTTCGCAGTGTGGAAGATTTTAAAACATATTGTGAGCATTTTGGAATCGAGTGTGACTTTGAATCGTTAAAAGAAAACAGTATGATTATGAGCGAAAAATTCGCAAGGAATAAAGGATTTTCCATAGGGGATAAGGTGGATAAAAATGGGTATAGTATGATTTATAGTGAGTTTACTCTGGATGCGGTAACAAAGGAAGATGGATATACCTTATATTTTATCACCAATGAAGAGGATATGATACCAAGTGCCACCCTTTTGGGAAAGGAGATCAAAGGGAAAGAACTTTATGATTATGTCTATGGGATTAAAAATCAATTGGAAGAAAAACAGAATGTTTATGTATATTCGGGATTGGGAGCGGACATAGAGAGTCAGTTTGAAATCTTTAATGTAATCTATATTTTTATCGCAATTTTAATCTCTGTCATACTTGCAATTACCATTCATGCAGCCTTTGTAGGAATGTATCAAAGAAGAGAGTTTGAATTTTCAGTATACCGGGCCATTGGTATTTCAAAAAAGCGTATCATTGGTAAGATAGTAAAGGAACTTCTGTTGATGGACGTGATGGCTCTTATGGTAGGGGCTGGAATTACCTTACTGGGTATATATCTTTTCAATCATCTGGTGCTTTATCCGGATGGAAAATATTTGTGTTATTTTAATCCATTGGCATTGGGGGCTTTATTGCTTTGCAATGCAATCAGCATTCTTCCTTTGATGATAACAAGATGCAGACAAATGTTAAAAGCGGATATTTGTGAATATTAACTTAGAAAGCTAGGGGAAACCCTGGCTTTTTGTTATATGGAAAAGTTATAACAAAGTATTACTTTTTTGAATGACAAATAATGCAGATATAAATTGACATTCTTTGAAGTATGGAGTAAGATACAAAACATAGTAAAAAGGTAGGAAATGTCTAATAAAAATAAAGTGGCATATACATAATTGTGAAGTGTTATAAGAACAATGGGACTATTTCCACAATTTTTGTCACATTTTAATCCTACTAAAATAGTATGATAACGGGAGGCAAAAAAAGTATGGATTATGAATTTATCTCTACATATATTCCAACATATATCGAAGCAGCAAAATTAACATTAAAAATCGGTGCTTACGGAATCGTAGGTGCGTTTATGGTAGGAATCATTTGTAGTCTAATAAAAGAATTAAAAATACCGGTGTTTAAGCAATTGGTACAAATATATATTGAGTTATCCAGAAATACACCATTATTAATACAGTTATTCTTTTTGTATTTTGGATTACCAAAGGCCGGAATTGTATTAATATCATGGAATTAAGGACTGGTAATGTCTTAACAAATAATATAAAATAAAGAAAGAAGGAAAAAAGATATGAAGAAGAAATGGTTAGTTTTATTGTTAACAGTAGTATTGGCAGTAGGAGTGGAATCAGTAGGTAGTCTTGATACCATCGCTCCGGCAGTACAAAAGGGAAATACAGAATTATTAAACTGGATTAATGATGAAATTGAATCACTAGAAGAAGAACAATTTTTCCACAAGGATTTTGAAGAAACATTAGCACCGGTATATGGAGATAGTGTGGATGCAGATAATCTGGTAGTAGAAGGTGGAAAAGTAGAATAAGAATCACCTGAGAAAAGAGAGGTATATACCACATGACATTACAACAGTTAAGATACGCAGTTGCCATTGCAGACCATAAGTCTATGAATAAGGCAGCCACAGAGCTTTTTGTTACCCAGCCAAGTCTTTCAAATACCATAAAAGATTTGGAAAATGAGATTCATATTGAGATTTTTATCCGTTCCAACCGGGGAATTGTCATTACCCCGGAAGGAGAGGAATTCTTAGGATATGCAAGACAGATGCTGGACCATTATCGCCTGATTGAGGAAAGATATGTGGACCATACTGCTTTGAAGAAAAAATTCAGTGTATCCATGCAACATTATACTTTTGCAGTGGAAGCCTTTATTCAGATGGCAAAAAAATTCGGTATGGATGAATATGAATTTGCAGTGCATGAGGCAAAAACCAGTGAGGTAATTGAAAATGTTCATCTGAATCGAAGTGAAGTAGGAATTATATATAAAAATGAATTTAACAGTAAATTCATTGATAAGATTCTTAGGGAAAACGATTTAGAATTTAATCCGTTGTTTGATTGTAAAATTTATGTGTATCTTAGTAAAAGCAATCCTCTGGCAAAAAAAGAAATCATCGATTTTGAGGATTTGCAGCAATATCCGTGTCTTTCCTTTGAACAGGGGGATAATAACTCTTTTTATTTTGCAGAAGAAGTACTTAGTACCTATGATTACAGGCAGATTATTAAGGCGGATGACAGAGCAACGCTTTTAAACTTGATGGTGGGATTAAATGGCTATACACTTTGTTCCGGTATTATCTGTAAAGAATTAAATGGGGACGAGTACGCAGCAGTACCTCTTAATACAGAGGAAACCATGACCATTGGTTATATTAAGCATAAAAGGATGCCTCTTAGTGTTTTGGGTGAGAAATATATTGAAGAACTAATAAAATATAAGGAAATGGTGTTATAGAAAAAATATGCTTTCTTTGAAAGGATAGGTAGTATTTTATCAAAGACCACCACCTATGAAATGGGATTTGTTATAAGTAAAAGTTATAACGAGTCCTATTTTTTATGAATTAACACATTTTCTCAGATATATGTATAATGAAATCATAGCAAACAAGTAGGAAAAAGAATTGGAGAAGAATAAGGAGGCATTATGAGTGAAAAAAATCTTGATTTCGATACAGTGATTCAGCGAAGAAACACAAAAAGTTTAAAATATGATTTCGCGAAAAAGAGAGGTATGCCGGAGGATGTTCTTCCATTCTGGGTGGCAGATATGGATTTTAAGGTATCTTCTTACATTATTGAGGCATTGGATAAAATTAGTTCCCACGGTATCTTTGGATATAGTGAAACCAGTGAAGAGTATTTTGATGTTGTGAAAGAATGGATGAAGAGGAATTATCATTGGGAAATCAGTGAAAAATGGCTGGTAAAGACACCAGGAATTGTATATGCATTGGCAATGGCAGTAAAGGCATACACAAAAGAAAATGAAGCAGTGCTGATTCAGCCACCGGTGTATTATCCTTTTTATGAGGTGGTAGAGGACAATCACAGAAGACTGGTAACCAATGAATTAAAACAAGACTCTGAAGGAAAGTATCAGATGGATTTTGAGGATTTTGAAGAAACAATCGTCAAAGAAAAGGTGAAATTATTCCTTCTTTGTAATCCTCACAATCCGGTAGGAAGGGTATGGACAAAGGAAGAACTGAATAGAATTGGGGACATTTGTCTAAAACACAACGTAGTGGTTGTAAGTGATGAAATTCATGCGGATTTTTCTTTTAAGAGAAAACATACCGTATTTACTGAAGTAAGGAAGGAATACGAAGAGATTGGGATTGTATGTACATCACCAAGTAAAACCTTTAATATAGCGGGACTTCAGGTCTCAAATATCTTGATACCAAACAAAGAGCTGAAAAAGAAATTTAAGCAGGAAGTAAATGCTTCCGGTTATAGTCAGTTAAATCTGGCTGGACTAACTGCTTGTGAAGCTGCATATCGGTATGGAGATGAATGGCTGGAGGGAGTAAAAAAATATATTCTTGAAAATGCAGAATATGTAAGGGAATATTTAAAAGAAAAACTTCCAAAAGTGAAAATGACCGAATTAGAAGGAACCTATCTGGTATGGCTTGATTTTAGGGGATATGGAATAAGCGACCAGGAAATAAACAGGCGCATCATCCATGAAGCGAAATTGTGGCTGGATGCCGGAGGTATTTTTGGGCATACAGGAGAAGGATTTCAGCGAATCAACATTGCCTGTCCGAGAAGTCTGTTAAATGAGGCATTAGAACGACTGACAGACGCATTTAAGGATGTAGACGCATAAAAGACAGATAGATTTGTAGTAAAAAAATATAACCGGATATGGTAAATTGCAAGAGGTAAAAAGAAAGAACTTCATTGACAAATATCTTTGGTGATAGTATAGTGTAACTATAAAAATCATATTAAAATAGTAGGAAATGGAAGGAGCGTATTGATATGAAAAAAATAGTAAACAGTGCATTAAATCTAATTGGAGGAACACCAGTATTAAAAGCAGACCGTTATGCAGCGAAAGCAGGAGCAACTGAGGCAACGATTCTTGCAAAATTGGAATACTTAAATCCGGCAGGTTCCGTAAAGGATCGTATTGCGTTGGCTATGATTGCAGATGCTGAAGAAAAGGGAATTTTAAAACCAGGTGCAACCATTATTGAACCTACCAGTGGAAATACGGGAATTGGTCTTGCAGCAGTAGCAGCAGCGAAAGGATATAAGGCAATTCTTACCCTTCCAGATACCATGAGTGTGGAAAGAAGAAATCTTTTAAAGGCATATGGAGCAGAACTTGTTTTAACCGAAGGTGCTAAGGGAATGAAGGGGGCCATTGCTAAGGCAGAAGAATTAAAAGAATCGATTCCTGGAGCAGTGATTCTTGGACAATTTGTAAATCCGGCAAATCCAGCGGTACATAAAGCGACTACTGGTCCTGAAATCTGGGAACAGACAGAAGGGAAAGTGGATATTTTTGTAGCAGGTGTTGGTACCGGAGGAACCATTACAGGTGTAGGTGAATACTTAAAGGAAAAAAATCCGGATGTTAAAGTTGTAGCGGTAGAACCGGCAGGAAGTCCTGTATTATCAAAGGGAACTCCTGGCGCACATAAGATTCAGGGAATCGGTGCAGGATTTGTACCAGATACATTAAATACAAAAGTTTATGATGAAATCATTGCCATTGAAAATGATGATGCCTTTGCAGAAGGTAAGGCCTTTGCAGTAAGTGAAGGTATTTTAGTAGGTATTTCTTCCGGAGCAGCATTAAAAGCAGCTACCATCCTAGCAAACAGACCAGAAAACAAGGGAAAGACAATCGTGGCACTTCTTCCTGATTCTGGAGACAGATATCTTTCGACACCACTTTTTAATAATAACTAAATCAAGTGGAAAGTATAAAATGAGTAATTAATGAAAAGAAAACATTTCAATCATATGTAAAGTTAAATTGGATAAAAGAAAGCGTTCAGGGTAAAATGCAAGGAGTTTACAGTGAAATGCTTTCTTTTTTTATGAATCCTAGTTGCTATAAACTAGATAAAAGAAAGTGTTCAAGGTAAAATGTAAGGAGTATACAGTGAAATGCTTTCTTTTTTTATATGAATCATAGTTGCTATAAACTGGAGAGGAATGTTATAATGTAGCTGTTTGCGCGGATATCCTGTTCGTGTCACAAAAGTCATATTATTCTTAGAAAGTGAGGTAGAAAAATGGATGTAAAAGAGTATAAAACAAAAGAACTTTTAAAACGTTTTTTGCCCTATTACCGGAATCATGTGGGAACCGTTGTTCTGGATTTATTTTGTGCAGCACTTACGACAGTGTGTGAGCTAATACTTCCTTTGATTATGAGGTACATAACCAATACGGGAATCAAAGATTTAGCTGCATTGTCTGTGAAAACGGTTTTATTGCTGGGAGCTTTATATTTCGGGCTTCGAATCGTTGACAGTATCGCAAATTATTACATGGCAGATGTAGGTCATGTCATGGGTGCTAAAATTGAAACCGTCATGAGAAGGGATGCTTATGCTCATTTGCAGAAATTGTCCAATACTTATTATAATAATACGAAAGTAGGACAAATTATGGGGCGTATTACCAATGATTTATTTGATGTTACTGAATTTGCACATCATTGTCCGGAAGAATTTTTTATTGCCGGAATTAAGGTAATCGCGGGATTTGCTATTTTATCTACCATTAATATTTGGCTGACTTTAATTATTTTCTTAATTGTACCGGTTATGGTTATTACCTGTATGAAGCTAAACCGTAAAATGAAGAAGGCTTTTTCCAAGCAAAGACATCAGATTGGGGAACTGAATGCCAGAATTGAAGATAGTCTATTGGGACAAAAAGTAGTAAAGGCATTTACCAATGAAGAAATGGAAAATGCCAAGTTTGCAGAAGATAATCAGCAGTTTTTTGAAATAAAGAAAGAAACTTATAAGTATATGGCAGCATTTCAGACTGTTACTAGAATCTTTGATGGAATTATGTATCTGGCTGTTTTAGTAGGTGGTGGTATCTTTATGGTGGAAGGATTGATACAGCCTGGGGATTTAGTGGCATATATGCTTTATGTGACTACCCTGATTGCTACCATACGAAGAATCATCGAATTTGCAGAGCAGTTCCAAAGAGGAATGACGGGAATCGAACGATTTTTACAGATTATGGATGCGGATATTGATATCTTTGACGAAGAGGGTGCCGTACCTCTGAAAAAGGTAGAAGGAAATATTGAATTTGAAAATGTAAGGTTTGAATATCCCGATGACCATAATCAGGTATTTAAGAATTTGAATTTGTCTATCAAAGCGGGAGAGCGGGTTGCCATCGTAGGTCCTTCCGGTGGGGGAAAAACGACTCTTTGTAATCTAATCCCCAGGTTTTATGATATTGATTCCGGTTGCATCCGATTAGATGGCCGGAATGTAAAAGAGTTTACTTTAAAAAGTTTAAGAAAACAGATTGGTGTGGTACAGCAGGATGTGTACCTGTTTTCCGGTACCGTGTATGATAACATCGTATATGGAAGACCGGAGGCAACGAGAGAAGAGGTTATGGAAGCTGCCAGACTTGCCGGTGCAGATGAATTTATCCGGAAATTAAAAGATGGATATGATACTTATATCGGGGAACGTGGCGTGAAACTCTCTGGAGGACAAAAACAAAGAATCAGCATTGCAAGAGTGTTCCTAAAAAATCCACCGATTCTGATATTAGATGAGGCTACTTCAGCATTGGACAATGAAAGTGAGTTTGAAGTTGCCAAATCCTTGGCGGAACTTTCCAAAGGAAGAACCACTCTTACCATTGCCCACAGACTTTCCAGTATACGAAATTCTGACAGAATATTGGTTCTGACAGGGGATGGAATTGTGGAAGAAGGAAATCATGAGACGCTGATGGAACAGAAGGGAATCTATTATCAGTTTTACACCATGGCAGACCAGTGGCAGTAAACAGTAACAAAAAGCTAAGGAGTCATTTGTTTGAATGAAACTTGTATATACCCGGAGGAAAAGAGAATGCATTATAATTGTCTGATTGTAGATGACGAGATAGAGTTAGCTAAGATGACTTGTGAATATTTTCAATTGTTTGATGTTTCCTGTATATGTGCAGAAACTGCGGCAGAGTGTGAAAAAATAATGCAGGAACATACCATAGATATTTTACTTTTAGATATTAATCTGCAAGAAGAAAGTGGATTTAACTTATGTAAAAAAATCAGGGAAATCTCTGATATACCGATACTTTTTATCAGTGCCAGACAAAGTGATGAAGATGTGCTGGTGGCATTAAATATTGGCGGAGATGACTATGTGAAAAAGCCATATACGTTAAGTATTTTACTTGCCAAGGTAAAGGCAATGTTAAAAAGAGTAGAACGTCAGACAATGAAAGAAACGGAAAATTCAGCAAAGAAAGACTCTGACTATATCAGGTTAAATGAAGGTACCATGAAAGTGTATATAGGAGAGAAGGAAGTGCAGCTAAAAGCCAAGGAATTTAAATTATTCTCTTGTCTTTTGGAACATAAAAATACCATTGTCACCAAGGAAACACTTTTTAACATGGTTTGGGGAGATTCCTTTTTTAGTGATGGCACTTTAAATGTACATATTCGAAAGCTACGAGAAAAATTAGAAGAGAATCCAAATGAACCGAAATTCATCAAAACAGTTTGGGGAACAGGATATATTTTGGAAGTGGAAGAATAGTTGACGTTTCGTACTTACATTGTTAAAAATAAGTATTTTTGTATTTATGAGAAGTAAAATGATAGTTAATATATTAGCTAAAACTTGCTTTTTTTGTTATTTTGGGATAAAATATTAGCTATGAATATGAATTTTGATTTTTTACAAAAAACACCTGTAGAGATTGATAAACTTATCGCAGAAAGAGTAAGAGGGATCCGAAAAAGAAGAAAGATATCCCAAATGGAACTGAGCCGAAAATCAGGAGTAAGTCTTGGATCTTT
The DNA here is from genome assembly GCA_045124495.1 of Lachnospiraceae bacterium. Lineage (GTDB taxonomy): Bacteria > Bacillota > Clostridia > Lachnospirales > Lachnospiraceae > RGIG1668. The sequence goes on along the minus strand of JBGVLX010000107.1, from coordinate 19,564 downwards.
AAAGCGATTTGAACAAAGCGGTGAAATTTCACTTATTTCTCTTACAAAAATTGCGATAGCACTTGATATAAGCAAGGAACTGGAAGAATTGTTTTCTGACGTTCCACCGTTATCTATTGAGGAGGTTATAAATGATAGAAGTAGATAAAATTTATGTATTTTTTAACGGTAGGAAAGTAGGAACGATGGTTCCATATAAAAAGTATTTAGCTGCATTTGAGTATGACAAAGAGTGGATTGCAGATGGATTTTCTATTAGTCCATTGTTGTTGAAAAAGGTAAAGGAAATGATATGAAAATACGTTATATAGTAGGAATTTATACCTTAATCTTATTAATTGTGGCAGCAAATATAGTCTTAAAGATGAAAAAAGAAGAGAATGCTACCGTGGATATGGTATATTTTAATGAGCAGTTTATGATGATTGATGAGGAATTAAAAGAGGGTAATGATAGAACGGAAATAGAAGATTTATATCAGTGTAAAATTCTATATTTAGAGGATGAAAATTACGAAAGCAGACTGGCAGAATTGATACAGTCCGGCTGTATGATACTAGATTATTATGAGGATGGCGAGATATATGGAAAGATAGCCTGGCATATAGAAAGGGATGCGTATCAAAAACTTCGGGAAGAACTCTTTTGGGAAGTCTTACTTCTATGTGTTGTTTTATTGCTGATAGGGTATTTTATGTTAACGCTGATTTACTTTAATTTTATCCGGCCCTTTAAGAATCTTCAGCAGTTTAGTTCCCAGGTGGCAAAGGGAAATCTGGATATGCCTTTAAAAATGCAAAGAAATAACTTCTTTGGTGCTTTTACGGAAAGTTTTGATATTATGAGAGAAGAATTAAAACGTGCCAGAGAAAGCGAATACGCAGCCAATGTCAGTAAGAAAGAACTGGTTGCAGAATTATCCCATGATATTAAAACTCCTGTTGCTACCATAAAGGCAACCTGCGAAGTACTTCAAGTGAAAGAAAAGAATCCGGACATTTTAGAAAAGGTAGGGGTAATTTCCAATAAGGCAGAAATGATTGATAACCTCATAGGAAATCTGTTTCATGCTACCCTAGAAGAATTACAGGCATTAAAAGTGGAGGTAACGGAAGAAAGTTCCCTTTGCATAGAAAAAATGCTTCTGGATTTAAAATATTACGGAGAAATTATATTAGAAAATTCCATTCCTGAGTGTCTTTTATATATGGACAGGTTAAGGCTGGAACAGGTAGTGGATAATATCATAAATAATTCCTTTAAATATGCAGGAACTGCTATTTTTGTATCCTTTGACGAAAAAGACAATGGAATTTATGTTACCATAAGAGATAAAGGTCCGGGAGTGTCGGAAGAAGAGTTGATTCTGGTAAAAGAAAAATTCTACCGCGGAAGTAACACCAAAGGAAAATCCGGCTCCGGCTTAGGACTTTATCTGGCAGAAAACTTTATGAGTCAGATGCAAGGTGGGATGGATTGCTATAATGAAAACGGATTCGTGACCATATTGTTTTTAAAAAAGGTATAGAAGTTGTTTTAAACGTTCCAATCCTTAGTTTGCAAATAACATGCCGTTTTTCATTATGGCAAATTGAAAATTTAAGAAATAATTAAGAAATAAACAAGATTCAGAAAAAGACTTATTAAGAATGAGTTATTATAATAAAGGGTGTTAAGAGAAAACATCCTTTTTCTTTTTGTATTTTAGGTAATTTGCGAAACAATTAAAAACTTATCTAAGTGATGTAAAAGAAATAAATACATAAGCAGGTGCTTGGGCGGCCGTCGGTACTTAATGAGCGGCTTGCCGCGAATTTAGTACCGCTACGAGCCGAACGCAGCGAGAGCGTGCCTGCGTTGATTTATTTGTTTTACATCACGCTTACATAGAATATTATAGTTTCGCAATTACCTATTTGCATTTGAGAAAAAGGAGAAACAAAGAAAGGAAGAAACACTATGGAACCATTATTAATTGCAAAAGACCTTTGTAAGACCTTTTCTAACGGAAGCATACAACAACATGTACTAAAAAACTTAAATATCGAAGTAAACCCAAAAGATTTTGTAGTTATCATGGGCAGTTCCGGTTCCGGAAAAAGTACTCTTTTATATGCCCTTTCCGGTATGGATCGCCCCACATTAGGCAGCATTTCCTATCAGGGAGAAGAAATATCTAAGTACAACAATGATAAATTAGCCATGTTTCGAAGAAAAAACTGCGGATTTGTATTTCAGCAAAATTACCTAAATGATACTATGAGTGTACTAGATAACATTTTAGTTAGTGGACTTTTAGTAAGTAAAGATAAAAAGGCGGTTGCAGATAAGGCAAAAAAATTACTTCTTCAGGTAGGGTTAGAAGAGAATGTATTTCATAAATTCCCGGCACAGCTTTCCGGAGGAGAAAAACAAAGAGTAGCTATGGTAAGAGGCATCATCAATCAACCGAAAATTTTATTTGCCGATGAACCTACCGGAGCATTAAATTCCCATAACACAGAAAATGTGTTAAACATTCTTACGGATTTTCATAAGAATGGACAATCCATCGTAATGGTGACTCACGATATGAAATCTGCAAGAAGAGGAAATCGCATCCTATATCTAAGTGATGGTGTGATTATGGGTGAATTGAAATTAGGAGAGTATGTAAGCAAAGACAAGGAACGTCACGAAAAACTTAGTACATTTTTAAGAGATATGGGGTGGTAGTATGTATCGTTTGTTTTTTATCGCAAAGAACAATTTAAAGAAAAAGAAGAGTGATGTGATTGTATTAATGTGCCTGGTAACTCTTGCTACCATGCTGTTATACATCAGTATGACGGTACTTTCGAATACGAACAACGTAGTTGATAAGGCATATGAAACATATAATACGGCAGACTATGTGTATTTCGCTTTTGGATCATCTCCTGAGCAGTACGAAGAAATCTTTACTTCACAGGAAGAGGTTACAGAGTTTGAATCTTCCTTCTGTCTGCTTAACGTAGATGGTGACTATCGTGGTGAGAAGGATAAGGAAGAAGAGCCATATGTATTTATCATTGGTGCAATAGAGGAAGAGCGTAATATCTGTAGGATTCCTACTGAAAATATGGCCAACACAAAGAAAAATTCTATCATTCTTCCTTATTATCTGGCAGTTGCAAACTCTTATGAGATAGGGGAATCCTTTTATCTTACCCTTGGGGAAAAAGAGTATGAATTTGAAATTATGGGATTTTCAGAAGATCCGATGTTTTCTTCGCCTACGAATATCGCGATGTATCGAATTTATATTACAGAGGAATACCTGGAAGAAATCATGAAAGATGGAAAAATGGATTTTTATAAAGGGTATGAATTTAAAATGAAATTAAATGGAAGTCCGGATGAAGCAGAAAAGAAATATCTTTCTATTTTAAGGAGTGAAATTGGAAATAGTGGAGATAACCTTGGACTGTCATGGGAATCCATGAAAAGCGGTATATCACTGATGTCTGATATTGGAATGGGAATTATATTGGTATTTGCCGTATTACTGGTTGTCATTGCCATGCTGATTATACGATTTAGTGTCCGTAATTTTATTGAGGAGAATCTTAAAAATATAGGTATTTTACAGGCTTCCGGATATACAGCGAAGGAACTTAGGTCAAGTTCTCTGCTTGAAATACTGATGATTACCATTACCGGAGAAACATTAGGATTAGTATTTGGCTATGCCTGTGGTGGATTTGTTGGAAATATGGAGTCCATTATGATGGGATTAAAGTGGAATCAGGGATTTGATTTTAAATGCGCATTGATTTCAGTTGTGGGAATTACATTAGTTATTTTATGTATTACCTTTCTGTCTGCAAAAGTCTATGGAAAAATCAGTGTATTAGAAGCTTTAAGAGGAGGAATCCATACTCATAATTTTAAGAAAAATCATCTGCCTTTAGAAAAGACAAGACAGCCATTGTCTCTGGCATTGGGAGAAAAAAGCATAATAAGAGAAAAGCTGAAAAGCCTTAGTATCTTCAGCATTGTTGTGATATTAAGCATGGCAAGTTGCATGGGATTCTTTCTTTACGACAATTTCGTAACGGATACTACAGCCTTGCTGAAACTGAGTGGAATCGAATCAGCCGATGTACTGATACAAGGGAAAAATATGGAAGAAACAGGAAATGAAATTCAGACCTGGGAAGAAGTAAAGCAAGTAAAATATTATAAATTTGTAGATATTACCATTGAAAAAGGAGAGAAGAAAAATACGATTGGCTGTGATGTATGGAATGATCCTGAAATTGTTGAAAATGATGTGGTGATAGAGGGACGATTACCAAGATATGAAAATGAAATCGTAGTAACTTCTAAAGTAAGTGAAATGTTAGATATAGAGGTTGGTGATGTGGTTTATGTTACAGGTACAGGGGAAAAGCTGGATTATATTGTAGTAGGAATTGATCAGAAAATAAATAATTTAGGAATCAAAGCACTGCTTTCCTTTGAAGGGGAGGATAGGTTAAATGGTTCTACGGAAGTTTCCTATGTTTATGTGGATGGTAAAGAGGGCTATGGCTATAAGGAACTAAATGAGAAAATTGTTTCTTATTTTCCAGAAGCCAGTTGCGTAGATCATAGAAAAACTGTCGAATCTTCCTTGGGAAGTATTACAATGGCAATGAAGATGATTTGTATTGTTTTCGTGGCAATTACCGTGGTTGTAGTTTTCCTTGTAGTGATGCTGTTAATTAAGTCAAAGGTAATCAGGGAATGGAAAAACTATGGACTTTATAAGGCCATTGGATACACCACAAGACAACTTGTAATGCAGACGGTAATGTCCAATTTGCCAATTATGTTTTTCGGAGCGGTGGCAGGAGGAATTCTTTCTATCTATACTGTTAATCCGTTATGTTCTATTTGTCTTTCCATCTGTGGAATTAAGAAAAGTGAACTTACGGTTCAGGCAGGATGGATTTTCATTACTGTAATAGGAATTACCTTGCTGTCCTTTATGGTAGCAGTACTGTATTCTTACAAAGTAAGAAAATTAGAACCTGTGAAGATGCTGGCAGAGGAATAATGTGCTTTAAGGGTCAAAAGGTGACACGAAATTCATGGCAATGTACAGGTATCATGGGGCAAAATACTTTGTTTCAAACATTATAATATAGGGAAAAATAGAAAAGAATCAGCAAACATAAAATGCTGGTTCTTTTCGATTTTTTTCTTGTTTTTGACTTGCAAGGAGAGAAATCTAATGATAATATAAAGTTTAGTTTGTATCACATTAATTATGACACAAAGAAAAATGAAAAGAGAAGAAATTTATGAAAACAGGATTTGATAACGAAAAATATTTAAAAATACAGTCGGAGTATATCAAAGAGCGAATTAATAAATTCGGGGATAAGCTGTATTTGGAATTTGGTGGAAAATTATTTGATGATTTTCATGCCTCCAGAGTGTTACCGGGGTTTGCACCGGACAGTAAGTTAAAAATGTTGTTACAGTTGTCAGAACAGGCAGAAGTAGTCATTGTCATTGGTGCAGCGGACATTGAACGGAATAAGAAAAGAGAAGATTTAGGAATTACCTATGATAAAGATGTTATCCGCTTAATTGAAGAATACAGGAGCTGTGGCTTATATGTGGGAAGTGTAGTCATTACCATGTATTCCGGACAGGCTGCTGCAGCAGATTTTAAGGAAAAACTGGAAAAGAAAGGTATTAAGGTATACCGTCATTATGCCATTGAAGGTTATCCTACCAATGTGCCACATATTGTAAGTGATGAAGGATTTGGAAAGAATGATTATATCGAAACCCAAAGACCTCTTGTAGTCATTACTGCACCGGGACCTGGAAGTGGAAAGATGGCTACCTGTTTATCTCAGCTTTATCATGAAAATAAACGTGGTATCAAGGCAGGGTATGCGAAATTTGAAACCTTCCCTATCTGGAATATTCCTTTAAAGCACCCTGTAAATCTTGCTTACGAGGCCGCTACGGCAGATTTAAATGATGTAAATATGATTGACCCGTTTCATCTTGAAGCCTATGGGGTAACTACTGTAAATTATAACAGGGATATTGAAATCTTCCCGGTATTAAATGCTGTATTTGAAGAAATTTATGGAGAAAATCCATATAAGTCCCCTACTGACATGGGTGTAAATATGGCAGGAAACTGTATTATAGATGATGCAGTGGTTTCAGAAGCTTCCAGAATGGAAGTCATTCGAAGATACTATAAATACCGGAATCAGATGGCACAGGGAGAAAACGTAGAAAGTGAAATCTATAAGATTAAACTTTTGATGAAACAGGCTAAGATTTCTACGGATGAAAGAAAGGTAACTGTAGCAGCAAAGGAGCGGGCAGAAAAATTAGGTGTTCCAACGGCAGCCATTGAACTAGAAGATGGAACTATCATTACTTCCAAGACCACGGAGCTTTTAGGTGCTTCCTCAGCGTTGTTGTTGAATGCCTTAAAATACCTTGGAGGAATCAATGAAGATCTTCACTTGATTGCACCAAATGCTTTTGAACCGATTCAGAATTTAAAGACCAGATATTTAGGAAGTAAGAATCCAAGATTGCATTCCGATGAAGTGCTGATTGCCCTGGCCTTATCTGCATTGGAAGATGAGAATGCGAAAAAGGCTATGGAACAGTTACCAAAGCTATCCGGATGCCAGGTTCATACTTCGGATATGTTATCCGACGTAGATATTAAGACATTTAAGAGATTAAACGTGGATCTTACCAGCGAACCTATTATTACCAATGCATTAAAAAATGATAATGCGTAGTAAAGGAATAAGAGAAGCAGGGTTAGGGTGGTTATGAAGAAATAGCTTTATATAAAGAATGGTCTTTTAAACAGGCACCACCATAAATAAAAAGGAATATCTGTTAGTTGTTATTTTGGGATGATAAAAGTTGAAAGCACTGAAAATACCATAAATAGAATACAGATAGTCCTTTTTTATTATTTGATTTTGGTATCATTGGAAAGGAATTGTTATGTTAGAAAAATTAATTGTTTGCTTTCTTGCAGGTCTTGGGGCAGGCTTAGGAACGGGATTTGCCGGGATGAGTGCAGCAGCGGTAATAAGTCCTATGTTGATTACTTTTTTGGGAATGGAAGCCTATGAAGCTGTAGGAATTGCATTAGCCAGTGATGTGTTGGCAAGTTCTGTCAGTGCATATACATATGGAAAAAATAAGAATCTTGATATTAAAAACGGAATGGTTATGATGATTTTTGTTCTGATTTTTACTGCAATAGGAAGTTTTGTTGCAAGTCTTATGTCGAATTCTGCTATGGGAAGTTTTTCAGTCTTTATGACTATGATGTTAGGGATAAAGTTTATTTTAAAACCTGTTATGACCACAAAAGAGGCTATGGAATCTGTAAATGTAAAAAAAAGATTGATACAGGCTATGGTATGTGGGAGTAGCATAGGTTTTATCTGTGGTTTTGTCGGTGCTGGGGGTGGTATGATGATGCTTCTTATATTAACTACAGTGTTGGGGTATGAATTAAAAACTGCAGTAGGAACCAGTGTATTTATTATGGCATTTACGGCTTTTACAGGGGCAGTCAGCCATTTTGTAATTGGGGGAATTCCAGATATTACTGTTTTAATATTTTGTGTTTTGTTCACTTTAATCTGGGCAAGAATTGGCGCAAGATTCGCAAATAAAGCAAGTACAAAAACCTTGAACAGAGCTACGGGATGTATTCTTGTGATATTAGGTGTGGTGATACTTAGTGTGAATTATTTGTGATAGATAAACTCATGGTTTAATAGAAGAGGATTTTATAGAAAGAAATGATATCAGGGTTAAAATACCTATTGCCCCATCATCATAAAATGCAGGAGAAAATAAAGGAGAACGATATGATAAAAACTATTTTATTTGATTTAGATGGAACATTGTTACCAATGGATCAGGAGCTTTTTGTTAAAACTTATTTTAAATTGCTACTGGAAAGATTGGTGCCACTTGGATATGAAAAAGAAAAATTGATTCAGACCATGATGGCCGGTGTGGAAGCTATGGTAAGAAATGATGGAAGTACGAACAATGAAACGGTTTTCTGGAAGCTATTTGAGAAAATGATGGGGACGGAGGCATTAAAACACCGTCCACTGATTGATGACTTTTATACCAATGATTTTAATAAGGCATCTTTTACCTGTCCAAGAAATGAAAAAGTGAAAGGCTATTTTGAACAGGTGAAAGCCATGGGATTTCGGGTGGTTTTGGCTACGAATCCGATTTTTCCGGCACCAGCCACAGAAAACAGAATTCGTTGGGCAGGCCTAAATCCTGAGGATTTTGAACTTTATACCACTTATGAGAATAGTACTTTTTGTAAACCAAATCCAAAATACTATCAAGAGATTTTAGATAAAATCGGATGTAAGGCAGAAGAGTGCCTGATGGTGGGAAATGATGTGACAGAGGATATGGTAGCAGAAACCCTTGGAATAAAGGTATTTTTACATAAAGATTGCCTGATTAATAAAGAGGGAAAAGATATTTCCGGATACCCACAGGGTGGATTCGAAGAGTTGATGGATTTTTTAAAGGAGATAAAGTAAAGGATAGAATTTTGTTTCATGTTGAAAGGATAAGAGGAGGATTAGTTTCATTGTGAACAGTGGTAATCATTTGCTGTCATTGAAATGAAGAGGCATTTTGAATGTTAGTGTAGATTACATAGGATATAAGAAAAGAGTTGATGAATATGTCAGAAAACAAAGGAAAAAAGAAATACCAAATTGACATGTGTAGTGGTTCTATTTTGAAGAAGATGCTGTTGTTTGCAGTTCCTTTGATGTGTTCCAGCATTCTGCAGCTATTATTTAATGCAGCAGATATTATTGTTGTGGGAAGGTACGCAGGAGATAATTCTTTGGCAGCCGTTGGATCGAATACTTCTCTTATTAATCTGCTTACCAATCTTTTTATTGGTTTATCCATTGGTGCCAATGTTTTAGTGGCGAGGTTTTTTGGTGCAAAGCAGGAAAGAGAATTAAAAGATACAGTACATACTGCTATGACCATCAGTATTATAAGTGGAATTATTTTAACCATAGTGGGAGTAGTAGGGGCAAGGCAGATTTTAATCTGGATGAAGTCTCCGGAAGAAGTGCTTGAGCTTGCAACCTTGTATCTTCGGATTTATTTTATGGGAATGACAGCTACTATGGTATATAATTTCGGAAGTGCCATTTTACGGGCAGTGGGAGATACCAAACGTCCTCTTTATTTCTTGCTTTTTGCCGGTGTGATTAATGTTGTGTTGAATCTGATTTTTGTCATTGTATTAAAAATGGATGTGGCAGGAGTTGCTTTGGCCACAGTGATTTCACAATGCATTTCTGCATCTTTGGTATTAACTTGTTTGATGAAGGAACAAAGTGGAATTCGTTTGGAACTTAAGAACTTACGGGTTAACTCTAAAATTCTATTAAAAATACTACAAATAGGACTACCGGCCGGATTTCAGGGAGTTATCTTTGCCATCGCCAATGTAACGATTCAGTCTTCTATTAATTCTTTTGGCGCAATCGAGGTGGCAGGTAATTCTGCAGCAAGTAATGTGGAAGGCTTTGTATATATGGCTATGAATGCCTTTTATCAGTCTGCCATTTCCTTTACCAGTCAGAACGTAGGTGCAGGAAAATATGAAAGAATCAACAAAATACTGATAACAGCCCAGATTTGTGTGCTGGCAGTGGGACTGCTTATGGGAAATGGGGCAGTGTTCTTTGCTGAGGAATTATTAGGATTTTATTCTAAGAATCCGGAAGTGATTGCAGCAGGTACGGAACGTTTGAGATATATCTGTAGTTTGTATGCCTTATGTGGCATGATGGACGTTATGGTAGGAATGCTCCGAGGATTAGGCTATTCGGTTATGCCCATGATAGTATCTTTATTAGGAGCCTGTGCCTTACGTCTTATCTGGCTTGCCACATTATTTCAAATGGAACAGTTCCATACGGTTCAGATGATATACATTACGTATCCGGTATCCTGGACCATTACGTTGCTTACACATATCATTTGTTTTATTATTGTAAGAAGAAAACTAGGACGCCAATGGAAAGCAGCAGTGCAATAGTATGAGAGTAAAGGAGAAAAGGCTGAAAATGAAAAAGGAAGAATTTTTACAGGGAATTCGTGACGGAATTCCTATTTGTCTTGGCTATTTTTCTGTTTCCATGGCATTTGGTCTGACTTCAGTATTGTCCGGATTACCAATTTGGGCTGCAGTGCTTATTTCCTTAACGAATCTTACCAGTGCGGGGCAGTTTGCCGGGGTAAATCTTTTACTTGTCCATGGAAATATGATAGAACTGGCATTGACTACACTGATTATTAATATCCGGTATTTTCTCATGTCATTGTCTGTATCCCAAAAGGTAGAAAGTAAAATGACGTTAAAGGAACGGTTTGCAGTTTCCTTTGGAATTACGGATGAAATTTTTGCAGTATCTATGCAAAGAAAAGAGAATTTAACTTCTTCCTATATGGCTGGTTTGATTTTTATGCCGGTCCTTGGTTGGACAGGAGGAACTCTGACCGGAGCAGTGGCAACTTCTATTATGCCGGAGGTGCTTTCTAGTGCCATGGGAATTGCACTTTATGGAATGTTTCTTGCTATTATCATTCCTCCGGCAAGGGAGCATAAAAATGTGTTATTCGCTGTAGTTTTAGCGATTCTTGCCAGTCTGGCTTTTGTTTATCTTCCAGGGCTAAAAGAATGTACCGGAGGATGGTCCATTATTATCATTACATTGGTTGTAAGTGCAATTGCGGCTACACTATTTCCAGTGAAAGAGGAGGGTGCAGAATGAAAACGGGATATTTATTGTTAGGAATTTTGGTAATGGCTTTTACGACGTACCTTATCAGAGTCACTCCCATGGTGCTCTTCCAAAGGAAAATTAACAATCAATGGGTAAAATCTTTTTTATATTATGTTCCCTACGTTGTGTTGTCCGCTATGACCTTTCCGGCTATTTTTTCTAGCACAGGTTCGAAACTTAGTGCATCCTTTGGATGTGTGGTAGCAATGATACTGGCATATTTTAAACGAAGTCTTCTGACTGTGGCGTTAGGTGCAGCAATCACTGCTTTTATGGTTCAATTGGCAGGCTTTTAGAAAAGGAGAGAAAACCCATGTTATTAACTACGTTATGTTATATCGAGCAGGATGGAAAATATCTCATGCTATACCGGAATAAAAAAGAAAATGATATCAATGAAGGTAAATGGATTGGGGTAGGTGGCAGATTTGAAGAAGGAGAAACACCGGAAGAATGTATGATTCGTGAGGTGAAGGAAGAAACAGGACTTACGGTAGAAGGATTTTCTTATCGTGGATTGGTAACCTTTATTCAAGAGGGTGGAATCATAGAATATATGCATTTATATACTGTAGATAAGTTTTCAGGGGAAATCGTCGAATGTGATGAAGGAACCCTGAAATGGATTGACAAAGAGGAAGTATTTCAGTTGAATTTATGGGAAGGGGACAAAATCTTTTTAAAGCTTTTACTTGAGGATAAAGGGTATTTTTCTTTAAAATTGCGATATAGAGGAGAGAATCTGATAGAAGCAAGAGAATATATCCAGGGTGTTTCATGGAAAATGTGAGTGGGATTGATTTATGAGAAATCATTTCATTTTACAAAAAATAGGAACAGTCATTAAAACGTGTGGGAATAGGTTTTATTCTATATTATTTAAATTTATGGGAATCGATTATACTTCAATCGATTCCCATAAACTTTGGAATAATCTGTGAACTGCTTCCTGCATCTTGGCTGTTTCGATGCCGGAATAGTTTACGATTAAAGTATGTTCTTTGGCTTTTGATTTATCATGAAAATACTGGCTGAGGCAGGAAATATGGATTCCATTTCTAAGAGCATTTTCGATTAATTGTTGATCGGATAAGTCTGTCTTTACTTCTAAAAGAAAATGAAGACCGGCATTTTCTTCACGAATCAAAGTTTTTTCATAATTTTTTTCTTTCTTGATACAAGCAAGAATGGCATCTCGTTGAGAACGATAAAAATTACGCATACGATTAATGTGTTTTTCAAGGTATCCTTTTTCGATAAATTTTGTTAGGGTATATTGTTCAAAATTCGAAACTGTACAGGAATAAAAACTTAGTTCTTTTTTATATGTATGAATGAGGTTTTTAGGAAGAACCATGTAACTGATTCGTATGGTGGAACTAAGGCTTTTGGAAAAAGTATTAATATAAATGACTTTATCTAAAACATCAATACTAGACAGGGAAGGAATGGGTTTTCCAAGAAGCCGGAATTCACTGTCATAGTCATCTTCAATAATAAAGCGGTTGGCCGATTTAGAAGCCCAGGAAAGTAATTCGTATCTTCTGCTGATCGGGGTAACGAATCCTGTAGGAAAATGGTGGGATGGTGAAATATGTAATACATTGGCATTACTTCTTTCTAGCTGCTCTAAATCGATTCCATTTTCATCCAGAGAAATATGAACACAGGATACATCATTGGCATGGTATATTTTTGAAATTTTCTGATATCCGGGTTCTTCTACCGCGTAGATTTGGTTTCTTCCAAGTAACTGGATGATAAGTCCGTAAAGGTATTCCGTTCCGGCACCTACAATAATCTGCTCCGGATCTACATCTAATCCTTGAAACTGATGAAGATAATGGGAAATGGCAGTGCGTAATTCCAAAACTCCGGCAGAAGGTGATCTGACCATAAGCTTTTTGGCATCATCTGACATGGTTTCTCTCATTAATTTTGTCCAGGTGGAAAAAGGAAAGTTATCCTGAACCGTAGAATTACTCACAAAATCGGCAAAATAAGATTCTGTTTGGTTGTTTTCCTCATAGGAAAAAACTGTCCTGGACTCTTCTAAGGGTTTTCTGGAGGAAATATTTGAGACATAATATCCGCTTTTTGGCACCGAATATAGGTAACCTTCAGCGATTAACTGGCTATAAGCATTTTCTACCGTAATGGTACTAATATTAAGATGCTTTGCCAAAGCCCGTTTGGAAGGCAGCTTTTCATCTGGTGCAAGCTGAAAAGAAAGAATGTCTTTTTTTATTTGTTTGTATAAATATTCATATAGGCTGTCACTGCCTTTTTCTTCAAAGGAATAAGTTAGCATAATACTCCAATCTGGACATATATATTGTTTGGTTTTTGATTCTTTTCATATATCCAAAGTATAGTATAATAGGAAAAAATGTGTTTGTAAAGTAAAGGAGAAAAGAAAAATGAAAAGAATCGTCACAATCCAGGATATCTCATGTGTAGGAAAATGTTCATTAACGGTTGCACTTCCTATTATTTCTGCTATGGGAGTAGAAACAGCTATTATTCCTACTGCAGTATTATCTACTCATACTATGTTTAAGAATTTCACCTTTAAGGATTTAACAGAGGAAATTCAGCCAATTACCCATCATTGGAAAGAGGAAAATATTGGTTTTGATGCAATTTATACCGGATACTTAGGTTCTTTTGAACAAATTGATATTGTGGCTTCTATGTTTGATGAGTTTAAAACAGATTCCAATGTGATTGTGGTGGATCCTGTTATGGGAGATAACGGAAAATTATATCCTGCTTTTGATGAAGCCTTTGCAGAAAAAATGGCAACATTATGTGCCAAAGCGGACATCATTGTTCCTAATATGACAGAAGCTTCTTTTATGACAGGAATGGAATACAAAGAAGATTATGATGAAGAGTACGTGAAAAAAATGTTATTGCAATTATCTAAGCTAGGTGCTAAAATTTCTGTACTGACTGGTATTGGATTCAAAGAAGGAACTACCGGTGTTATGGGATATGATAAAGAAGCAGATGAGTTTTTCTATTATTCCAATGAAAAGCTACCTGCAAGTTTCCATGGAACAGGAGATGTATTTGCAAGTACTCTTGTGGGTGCCATGATGAACGGCATGGATTGGAAGGAAGGGTTAAAAGTTGCAGCAGATTATACAGCAGAATGTATCCGAATTACCATGAATGATAAAAATGGTTGCTGGTATGGTGTAAACTTTGAACAAGGAATCCCATATTTATTGAAAAAACTTGGAAAGTAGCTGAGATGTTTTATGGTCTTCATCATGGAAAAGGGATGATGAATGTTATGAATCATCCCGGCATAGTATGGAGATGAAACGATCATGGCGAAACAAAAAGAAATCAAAACCAATGCAATGCGTATATTGGAACAAAAGAAGATTCCATTTACACATTATACTTATGAATGCGAAGAATTTATTGATGGTGCACAGACGGCAGACCTGCTTGGACTTCCACATGAGAAAGTATATAAAACATTGGTGACAGTAGGAGCAGATAAAAATTATTATGTGTTTGTGATACCTATTGATGGTGAACTGGATTTAAAGAAAGCTGCGAAAGCGGTAGGTCAGAAATCCCTTTCTATGATTCCGGTAAAGGAAATCAATGCAGTAACAGGTTATATCAGAGGCGGCTGTACTGCTATCGGTATGAAGAAACAGTATAAAACTGTGATTCACAAAGCTGCCATGAACTTAGAAACCATGATTGTCAGTGGAGGCAGAATCGGTTCACAGATTGAACTAAAGCCGGAAGATTTAAAAGTAGCTGTCAATGCAGAATTTTCAGATGTTTTACTTTAAAAAAATACGAAAAAAGAGTAGAATCTTATTAAGGTGATTTTACTCTTTTTTATTTTTGTGTATAATCTACGCTATGAAGAGTGCAAAAATTGTGTTATAATAAAAAGACTATGCTGAGAAATTACTAGGAGTGGAGGAAAAGTATGAAGAAAAACATAACGAAGAGATTTCTGGCCTTTACATTACCTGTGATTTTGATGACGGGAATGCTTTCAGGCTGTCAATCAAAGCAGGATGGAAAAGAGGAAACTTTAAGTTCGGAAGATGAAAAGGGTGGAGTGGTAGCACTTACTGTATGGTGTGCTACAGAAGATGAAGAATTAATGAATCAAATGATAGGTAGCTTTAAGACAGAGTATGCTTCTGAAGCAGAATTTGACATTACCATGGAAGCAATTGGTGAAGCTGACTGTAAGGATGAATTATTTGCAGATATGGAAGGTGGAGCAGATGTTTTTACTTTTGCAGATGACCAGTTGCGTATTTTAGTAGCTGCCGGGGCGTTATCACCGGTGATGAATGCAGACACGGTAAAGTCAGCGAATATTGAAGGTGCCAGTGAAACTGCTACCATTAATGATAAGCTGTATGCTTATCCTATGACAGCAGATAACGGATATTTTTTATATTATAATAAGGCATATTTTAGTGAAGCAGATGTTCAGTCACTAAATACCATGCTGGATGTGGCAGCAGCTTCTAATAAGAAAGTAGTGATGGACTGGACTTCCGGTTGGTATTTATACTCGTTTTTTGGTGGAACAGGATTGGAAATGGGACTAAATGATGATGGTGTATCGAATCATTGTAACTGGAATGCCACAGGTACTGAAATACAAGGTATCGATGTTGCAACGGCAATGCTTTCCATTGCAAATCATCCGGGATTTTTAAATGCAGTGGATGCCAGCTTTGTCTCAGGTATTCAGGATGGAAGTGTGATAGCAGGTGTGTTCGGTGTATGGGATTCCAACGCGGTAGCCGAAGCCTGGGGAGAAAATTATGGTGCTACAAAGCTTCCTACTTATAGTTGTGCAGGAAAAGATGTACAAATGGCATCATTCACCGGATATAAGATGGTAGGTGTGAATGCTTATTCTGATAACGAAGAATGGGCTCATAAGTTGGCAGAATGGATCACGAATGAAGAAAACCAGACCTTACGTTTTACTATGAGGGGACAAGGTCCTTCCAATATAAAGGCAGCAGCTTCACCTGAGGTTGCAGAAGCTCCAGCGATTCAGGCAATTTTAGCACAATCAGAATATGCTGTACCACAACGTATTGGAGCAAATTACTGGGCGCCGGCACAAAAGTTTGGAGAACAGATGGCGTCAGGAATGACTCCTTCTGATTTACAGCAGTATATGGATTCTTTAGTAGAAGAAATAACATTATCCTATAGTAATTAGGGGAGGAAAAAGATATGAAGAAAAAAACAAGTGGTATTAGTATAAAATTCATGATTATGCTCCCGGTTGTTATTTTAGGACTTGTGTCCATTATTTCTAATATTACAGCGATTGCCAATATTCGAAATATTAATAAAAATGCAGCTGATATAGCAGATAACTACATGGTATCCATTCAGGAATTATCTGAAATAGAAGATGCCAGTCATACTGTACATAAATATGCATTAAGTCATATTATTGCTACAGATTTTGATACTATGATTCAGGTCGTAGATAATATCAAAGTAGAAGAGGCTAAATTGGACGAGATGTTGCTTGAGTATCAGGATAAAGTAGGAGAAGAAAATCAGGCTATATATGAAGAATTGCTTTCTAATTATGAGAATTTTAAGCATTCCATCGTTTTCCTGGTAGCGAATAGTGCAAATAGCAATACTGCAGAGGCTTACGGTTGGGCAAACGGGGATGTATCGAAGTATGGTGAAGGTATGCAAAGTAATATTGCTACTATGAAGGAAGTCATTACCACCCAGGCTGACGAAGCTAGGGAAAAACAGACATCCATTTATAAAAAGTCATTGATGACGAACACGGTAACTATCATTGTAAGTACCTTTTCCATGATATTTGCATTGGCTATCGTATTGCTTCGTGTAGTAAGACCAATTACCAAGGCACAAAAAGATATTAAAGAGATTATTAATGGCATTGACCAGCATGAAGGCGACTTGACTAAGCGAGTAACCGTAATGTCTGATGACGAAATTGCTGCCCTTGCCAATGGTATCAATACTTTCATGGAAAAATTACAGCAGATTCTACGTATGATTACTACAAATTCTCAGAAGATGGATGTGGTAGTAAACGAGGTATTAGGAAGTGTCCGTACTTCTCATGATAATGTATCGGATTTGTCTGCATTGACAGAAGAATTGGCTGCAACCATGCAGGAAGTATCTAATTCTACAGGAATCATTAATCAAAATGCAGAAACCATGAAGGGTGAGGTAGATATCATTGCTCAGAAATCCTCTGCCATGAATGAATATTCCATTACTATGAAGCAACAGGCGGAAGAATTGGAAAGTGATGCGAAAAATAACATGGAAGAAACCGGAACTCGTGTGAATGAAATTATGTCTATCTTAAATCAGGCCATTGAAGATTCTAAGAGTGTAGATCAGGTCAATGACTTGACCAATGACATTTTGGAAATCGCAAGCCAGACCAATTTATTAGCATTAAATGCTTCTATCGAAGCAGCCAGAGCCGGAGAAGCAGGAAAAGGTTTTGCGGTAGTTGCAGATGAAATCCGTAAGCTGGCAGATTCTTGTAAAGATACTGCAAATCGTATCCAGCAGATTAATGAAATTGTAATCAAGGCAGTGCATAATCTTGCTGGAAATTCCACAAACATGGTAGATTATATGAATACTTCGATTTTACCAAGTTTTCATAAATTCGTAGATACTGGAGCACAGTATATGAATGATGCTACCTATGTAGAAAGCGTAATGAACGAATTTAAGGAAAAGACAGATGCTCTGCAAAATGAAATGAATGAAATTGCAGCATCCATTGGAAATATTACTGCGGCTATCGAAGAAGGCGTAAAGGGTGTAGACAGTACCGCAGAAAGTACTCAGATGTTAGTAATGGACATGGAAAAAATCAGCAAGAGAATGGACGAGAACCAGGAAATTGCAGCAGATTTAAACAAAGAAACAGCTATTTTTGCAAAGTTATAAGATAAATAAGTTGTAAAGAAAAAGATGCTTTCTTAGATGGAAAGCATCTTTTTTCGTGACAATAGTGTTTAGGAAAATGAAAGGAAGAGGTGTATGCCAAACTGACATATACCTCTTCCTTTTCTAAAAGAAATGATTTATTTCTCTTTAATTTCACTGTGTAACTGTTGTAATGACTTGATTTCGCCATTTCCATGTTCTTTTACATAACGGATACCCTTTGCAGTTGCTCTGGCAGCAGCAGCGGTTGTCATGTAAGGAATCTTCGCTTTAATGGCAGCCTTACGAAGGTAACTGTCATCATGCATGCTGTCCTTGCCAACAGGAGAGTTAACGATTAAATCAATCTGTCCGTTGGTAATAGCATCTAAGATGTTTGGACGGCCTTCGGAAAGTTTCTTAATCTTTTCTGCTTCAATACCGGCTTCATGAATCAAATCATAAGTATTTCCGGTAGCAATAATCTTAAATCCATCATCAGCAAGATTTCTAGCGATTTCAACAATTTCTGCTTTATCTTTACGGTTTACTGAAATCAAAACAGTACCACCAAGAGGAAGTTTCGACTGGGTTGCTTCCTGTGCTTTATAGAATGCTTCACCATAATATGGGGATAAACCAAGAACTTCACCAGTAGAACGCATTTCCGGTCCTAAGATTGGGTCAACTTCTGGGAACATATTAAATGGGAATACGGCTTCTTTTACACCGTAGTATGGGATTTCCTGTTCTTTTAATTCCGATACTGGTGATGGACGGCCTGTGATTTCAGAAGTAATAATATCGGTAGCCAAAGGAACCATACGGATGTTACATACTTTAGAAACCAAAGGTACGGTACGGGAAGCACGAGGATTTGCTTCTAACACATAAACCTTTCCATTTTCGATAGCATACTGCATGTTCATTAAACCTTTTACATGCATTTCTTCTGCAATCTTTCTAGTGTATTCTTTAATGGTTTTCACGTTTTCTTCTGTAATGTGTACGGAAGGAATGATACAAGCGGAGTCACCAGAGTGAACACCTGCAAGCTCAATGTGTTCCATAACAGCAGGTACGAATGCATGGGTACCGTCGCTAATAGCGTCAGCTTCACATTCTAATGCATGGCTTAAGAAACGGTCAATCAAAATTGGACGGTCAGGAGTTACACCAACAGCGGCTTTCATGTAGCCAACCATGCTTTCATCATCATAAACAACTTCCATACCACGACCACCAAGTACATAGGAAGGACGAACCATAACCGGATAACCAATCTTCTTAGCAATTGCAAGGGCTTCGTCTACGGTAGTAGCCATTCCGGATTCCGGCATTGGAATTTCTAATTTTTCCATCATAGCACGGAATAAATCACGGTCTTCTGCCAAATCGATCACAGAAGGAGAAGTACCAAGAATCTTTACACCGTTCTTCTCAAGTTCAGAAGCAAGATTTAAAGGAGTCTGGCCACCAAACTGGGCAATGACACCTAATGGTTTTTCTTTCTTATAAATACTTAAAACATCTTCTAAAGTAAGTGGTTCGAAATATAATTTATCTGAAGTATCGTAATCTGTAGATACAGTTTCTGGATTACAGTTTACGATAATAGTTTCAAAACCTAATTTCTTAAGGGCAAGAGAGGCATGAACACAGCAGTAATCAAATTCAATACCCTGACCAATACGGTTTGGTCCACCACCAAGAATCATAATCTTAGG
>JBGVLX010000106.1:0-3845 GCA_045124495.1 Lachnospiraceae bacterium | reverse complement strand
CCGAGCTAGTTTCAAAGTAATATGGGATTACTTCTTGATAAACATTGGTTAATTCATCTTTATTTCCATTTTGAACGGATTCAGTCTTTACCGCATAAAATTTAATATGATTCTGTACTAAATCTAATAAAAGTTTCTTGCTAATCTGATTTTCATCAGTACTCTCTTCAGCTACCCCTCCCACAACCTCAATACTCGGTGTGATTCGTATAATATACTTCATCTCTTCCTCAGAAGTAGTACTTATCTTAAACTTAATCGTCCCGTAAGAACCAGGTCCTAACTTTCCTTCTTCAATATTTGTTAAGTCTGCCAAATCAACATCTATTACTTTCCTATTATCATTAATGGCGTTCATAGTATAATATGTAATACCATCTACTTCTTCCAAATTAGGATCTTGGCTACCATTTTCCTCTGAATCCCCACTTCCTGAAGAACCTTCCGCTCCAGTATCCCCCGGCACAATCGCCATCTTCACGTCAATCCCATCGATACCACCTGCCTGTTGGAAATAATTCTGGATGGTGACGGGTCTGTTTCCTAAGAACCATGCGACCGTTGCCCCGATGATAAGAATCGTTGTTACAGTAATCATTATTATGGTTAATATCGTTTCCTGTTTTAACAACTGTCTCACCGCCACTCACATCCTTTCCTTATAAATTCCTACTAAAATTATATCTTATGATTGTGTCTATTTTAAGTTTTACCTATTGTATTTTCTCTTTCTATTTTCTTTCACACTATTATCTTCTACTCCAGAAACCATTTTTCCCGTTTCGTTTTCCTCAGCGGCATCTCCTTGTTCTTCATCCCTTGTCTTTCTCCTCTTCGACGTCTCCTTCTTCTTCATCCTTCGTCTTTTTCCCCTTCGACGTCTCCTTCTTCTTCATCCTTTGTCTTTTTCCTCATCGGCGTCTCCTTGTTCTCCATCCATGTATTCTTCCTCATCGCCGCCTCTTCCTTCTCCATCCTTGTCTTCTTCCTCAACGCCGTCATCCTCGTCTTCTTCCTCATCTTCCTCATCTTCATCCTCATCTGCTCCGAAAATCAGAATCCGGATCAATTGATACAGATAAGAAAGGAGGCAAAACAACAATGGTAGAATAATTACAATAAAATAAATCTTACTGTCGGACAACTTATGTATGATATTACCAAGTGCCAATCCACCAGGTAGTTTATCGGTGTACTTTCCCAGCACGTTTTCGTATGGTACCGGTAAATTATCCGGAGTGGAGTAGGCATCACCCTTGGTAATGAACATCTTTTCTCCGGTGTCTGGGTCTACGTACATGTCGTATACCCTATGGGTATTAAAATAACCGAAAATTTCCGGTTCTTCGGAAACAAAAGTAATGATGTCTCCTACCTGTATTTGTTCTGCCGGAACGTTTTCTACTATGATACATTCGTTATGAACAATTTCCGGCTCCATACTGGTACTTAGTACCCGCAGTAAATGATGTCCGAAAATTGAAACTGTCTGGTATTTATTTACTGAATATATAATGTAGCACAAGGCAACCAACAGTAAAACAAATACTCCATTTCCTATCCATTTCAGTGCTTTTCTCAATCACTTCACCTAATTCTTTCTAAATCTTTTACACTTTTAAACTTTTTACTTCCTTTGTTTCTTCTTTCGATTCGCCCTTTCTATTTCGTTTTTCTCACTCTTTCGTTTGTTCTGAATGTCAATTAATTCATTCATAACAATCTTTCTAAGATTATCATCCGGAATGCCACTTTCCCGGACAATCAAGTCTAGAAACTGGCGGATATATTTAATATTAATTTCTTTTTTTCGTTCTTCGTGATTAATATCTATCTTATTTGCATCCTCTACCTGATTATGTATCATGGCATAATTCCAGATAAAGGAATCATAGATATCCTTTTCAAACTCTTTGGAAATAATAGGCTCATGCTTTACCAGATTTACGGTATAACCTACTTTATCGTATGCGTAGATAAAATTCCAAAGATTTAAGCATTTTTTATAATGAGTATTCTTTTTAATCGCATTTGTTTTTACGATAGGGTGTCTTACACTGGCAAAACCTCTCATCTGCATGATAAATTCTGTAGATGCAAGTCCATTTACCTGTCTATGTATTTTAATCAATCTTGAAAAGATATCTTCATTTTCTTTTTCATTTACCAAATCCGATTGTTTGTCCCGGACCTTAAGCTGGAACTTATAATCAATGGTTTCGGTATAATTATCAATTTTGGATTCCATTTCAAAGAAAGAACCCAATTCATCTTTCGTATTTTCAAAAATAACATTATATCTTTTATTTACAAAATGCTGCAATTCAGCAATTAAAGTACAAATAAACCGATTCTCGTAAATATTCAAACTTTCTTCTTTGAATACATTTAAAATTCGGTTCGGAATTACGGTTCCATCCTCTTCGTATTTATCAATCAAATCACTGTGTTGTGTTAAATGTCTTATGGATTCCGTAGTAATATTTCTGGCCATGGCGATATTTACAATCTCACGGTCTTCTTCAATGAACTTTCTAGGATTCATAATTACATGATGTAAGGAGGGCAACGCTTCTTCGATGGCACTAATCCAGTCTTCGTCTACACTCTTTATCAGACGGACACATTTAAACGTACAAAAGTTCGTACTGGTGTCCAAAAGATTGTAGAAATACTTGTAAAATGCATCGTCTTTGGTTGCCATAAGGTTCGACTCTGCCATTTTCCGATATACATTTTGTACTACATCTTTTTCATCATCAAATAAGATTTCCGCATCCTCTTCCAGCTCTATCTTATTTTTATCTAATGGCATATCCATCGTCCCTTCTCCTTTCACATGATTTTTTTAGTTAGGCCATTGCGAAACTATAATATTTTATTTGAAAGCGATTCAAAAGTAACAAAACAATGCAGGCACGCTCTCGCTACTTCTTCCACTAACCCATGGAGCCACTCATCTTCTTCAATCGCATCAGGTATTCTTTACTGATTTGGAAGTTCTCTTCTCCAAATGCATTGTTAAGATAAATAATAAGTCCATCTAATTCATCCCGGATAAATCCAAGTCCCAGGGATTCAAATTTTCTTAAAATCTTCTTTGCAAACATGAAGTCAATGCCTCCAAGTTCTGTGCCACCACAGGCTATGTAACATGGAACAAATTCCTTCATCTGTCTTAAAATACGGTTACCAAAGGTTAATCGGAAATGTTCGATTAGGTATTGGTCTAATTTGTCTAATTCCAGCAAATAGTTTTCTGAAATCGGATATTTTTGCTTCGCTTCTTCATACATTTCAATCATATGGGTAAAGCTTAAGCGGATTGGTTCTGTTTCCGGTGCCTCGAACATTTCTGCCCTTGCATCCAAATCGATTGGAATGGCACGGTCGTAAACCTTATCGGATACTGCGAAGGTAGAATCATCGTTATTAATGGTTCCTACATACCATACATTAGATGGTATCCAGACTTTACCTTCAATCATCTTTTCCGGATCGTTGTTTGCCTCAGAGGATACTACTGTGACAAAACGTTCATCTTCCCTTGGTAATTCAAGGATAGATAACATTTCCGCAAAATAGTATTCCACACGGGCGATATTCATTTCATCCAGAATGATAAGTTTCATATCATCATAGTATTGTGCTTCATAAATGGTTTTTAAGAAATCTGTTTCTGTATACTTTTTTGTAAAGTCATTGTAATATCCGAATAATTCGGTACGGTCTCTCCAAGAAGGCTGTACGGAACAAATCAAACTCGGATTTTGAAGGTATTGACCCAATGCATATGGCAGGGAAGTTTTACCTGTACCGGAAATACCTTGTAGAATCAGCATTTT
>JBGVLX010000105.1:0-6450 GCA_045124495.1 Lachnospiraceae bacterium | reverse complement strand
CATATTTTCTTTGATAATCTATGGATTATAGGAAAGGAATTTATCCGAAGGGGAACTTTTGATATTTTACTGGTTCGGCCTGCCAATGAATTGTTTCAGATTGTGGGACAAAAAATACAGATAGACGGGGTAGGAACCTTTGTTTTAGGAATTGCTGTTACCAAGGTTGCAGCAGATGGACTTGATTTAACATTAACTATTTCCAATGCTTGCCTGTGGCTTTTGATTATCTTGATGGGAACTCTTATCATTGCATCCATAAATCTGATTTTTGCGGTATCCTCTTTCTGGGTCATAAGGTCCAATAATATTATTTGGATGATTTTTTCTTTCGCTGATTTTGCCCAGTATCCCTTAGAGGCATTTGGCTTAGGGATAAAGTTTGTACTTACCGTAGTGATTCCTTATGGATTTGTAAGTTATTATCCTGTGAGCTGTATGCTAGGAAAAGAATCCTTTTTATACATAGTGTATGAGCTGGGGATATTGTTTGTTTTGGTAGTGCTTGCGTTAAAGTTATGGAAGTTCGGAATGAAAAAGTATGAAAGTGCAGGAAATTAGGAAAGTAAGGATACTTGTAGAAAAACCGAGATTGTTCGGTTTTTCTTTTTTTAGATACGAAAAGGAGTACATGAAATGTATATGTTATGATATACTTGACTCATAACAATAATGAATGTGCTAGGACGCTATGATTGCATTAGTACTGATTAGGTAATTCTGAACTATAATTTTTATTTGAAAGTGACTCAAAGGAATCAAAATAACGTAGGAACTCCAAAGCAGGAAACGTGTGAAGAAGAGGGAAGTTTAAAGCGGTTGGAATATTAAACAAGATGTGAGGTCAGACATGAACTGGTGGATTTTATACGAAAAAGAAGATTATTTAAAAAACATAGAATATGTAAATTTATACTTTAAGGAATGCGAAAAATATGGCATTTCCCTAACATTAGTGTTAAAAGAAGAACTAGGCCTGGTGATTAAAAATTCGGAAACGGAGTTTTATGTAAAGGGAGAAAAGTGTACGAAGCCTGCTCTGGTGATTAACCGAAGCAGAGATTACGTTTTAGCGAAACATTTTGAAATGGCTGGAATCAAAGTCTGGAATGATTCCTTTGTGACTTTGATTGGGAACGACAAGGCATTGGCTTATAGTTATGCAGTACAAAAAGGAATTCCGGTACTAGATAGTTATTATGGAAATGTTGAACCGGAAAAATATCCTTATGTTTTAAAATCCTTAAATGGACATGGAGGAGGAGAAGTATTTCTGATTCAGACTCCGGATGAAAAGAGGAAAATCGAATATTCACAAGAAAAGCAGGAAATCGAATCTTCGAAGGATAAGGAGAGTAAAGAGGAAAAAATTCAGTGGCAGGAAAGTAATGATTTCCACCAAATGGATTTCTTTCGGAAAAATAACTTCTTATGTCAGGAATTTGCCTCGGAACCGGGAAAAGACGTAAGAGTTTATGTGATAGGCAATCGAATTGTAAAAGCTATGCTGCGAACCAATGAAAACGACTTTAAAAGTAATTATAGCCTAGGGGGAAAAGTAGCAGAATATGAATTAAACCCGGAAGAAGAAGCATTGGTAAATAAGGTAATAGGAGGCTTAAATATTGGTCTGGCTGGAATCGACTTTGTATTTCATCAGGGAATGTTATATTTTAATGAAATAGAAGATGTGGTAGGAGCAAGAATGTTATATGCCAATACGGATATTGACATTGTAGCAGAATATGTTTCTTATCTTGTGAAAAATAGTGTAAAAATAGTGAAAATTTAATGGAATTTTTAACGCGAATGGGATATACTATTTAAGAATAGTTTCGAAGAGGTAATGTCCATGATAAAAGTTACATTAACTAACGACATATTAAAGAAAATATCATCCATTGACGAAAACCGTTTTTCGTTAAATACAATAGAGTTGCCACCTATGACAAAGAATAGATTGCGCAAGAATTCTAAGAAAAAGAGTTCTTATGCATCAAATAAGATTGAGGGCAATCCGCTTACGGAGAAACAGGCGGATGATGCTATTGAAAGAGACGAGCATAAGCACTTTTTGAAACCAGAGCAGGAGATTAGGAATTATTTTCTTGCATTAAATCTGCTTGAGGAAAAGTTGAAAAGAAAAGAGGCTTTTTCAAAAGAAATGATTCTTGAAGTACAGGGGATAGTCGAAAAAGGTGCATCAAAAGAAAAGATAGGCCTAAGAGGACCGATGCCTCCGGGTGTGTTGTTTGCGGTATATGATGCAGCTACAGGAACGCCGGATTATATTCCTCCTGAATATTCGGATATTCCTGAACTGTTGGATGAATTGGTCGATTATGTAAACACAACAGATGATCATCCGCTCATCATTGCAGCGGTAGTTCATTATCAATTGGTTACGATTCATCCTTTTGAAGATGGAAATGGAAGAACTGCGAGACTTATGTCTGGATATATTTTAGATTTTTATGGTTATGGATTTAATGGAATTGGTTCCTTGGAAGAATACTTTGCTTATGACCCGGATGAGTATTACGAATCGCTTCAGATGGGTCTTCCGGCATTATATTATTCAGGAAGAGAAAATCCGCCACATCCTGAAATCTGGGTAAATTATTTTCTGCGTATGGTGGAATTGTATTCGCAAAGAGTATATGAATTGTCAAAGGGTGTTCAGGAAGATGATTTAGATGGCAGTTTGTCCTACTTGAATGCAAAGGAGAAGGACTTATTGGTATTTCTTTTGAAAAAGAAAATGCTGGAGTTTACGCCGATTGATGTAAGTAAGATGCTTGGTGTGACAAATAAAACCATTATCAATCGGTGCGTGAAGCTGACTAATAATGGATTTTTGGTTCCCAATATCGTAAGTCAAAGAATTCGTTCGTATTCGTTAAGTGAGTTTGCAAAGCGAAATGATAAGAAGATTCTTTCGAAGATTGGATAACAGTGTGAAAGAATCTGGATTTTCAAGCATGACTGCTACAAATGATAAGATGAAAATTGATAATTCGTGAAAAAGTGAATATAAACATTTTGGAAATTCGTGAATAAATGAATGTAAACATTTAAAGAAAAGTTAAGCCTGAGCCTAACAGCCCAGGCATTTTTTTTGGAACCAGGTATCATGTTCATTAATGCATTTTTCGTTTTGAATGAATCATTTCCGTCCAGAGACTTGGATGGAATAAAATAAGGAGTGGGAACAGTTCCAATCTTCCTGCCAGCATGTCAAACATTAGCACATACTTGGAAAATGGACTGAAAAATCCGAAATTACCGGTAGGCCCTACCAGTTCCAGTCCCGGACCGATATTATTCAGTGTGGCAATGACAGCTGTAAAATTCGTTATCAAATCATGCCCTTCAAAAGAAAGTGCAAAAACAGATAAAGTAAACAGGATAATAAAGGTAATAAAATATACGTTAATGGCTCTTACCACTTCGTGTTCTACCGGTTTTCCATCCATCTTAATTTTCTTAATACTCTTTGGATGAATGTAGGAATGCAATTCCTTAAATACCGTCTTTATCATAATTACGATACGGGAAACCTTAATACCACCTCCGGTACTTCCGGCACAGGCACCAATAAACATTAAAAGTACAAGAATGGTTCTGGAGGTTTCCGGCCAAAGGTTAAAATCTGCAGTAGCAAATCCCGTAGAAGTAATAATGGAACCAACCTGAAAGGCTGCGTGCCTGAAACAGTCACCGACTTTCATACCGGTCTGAAGGATGTTAAGGAAGATTATGGCGGTGGAAATAAAAATAATGAGAAAATAGCACCGTACCTCTTCAATGCTAAAGGCTTTCTTAAATTCCTTTAAAAAGATAAAGTAATAGGCATTAAAATTGACACCGAACAAAATCATAAAGATGGTGACTACCCATTGAATGTATGGGGAATATCCCATTATGCTGTCGTTTTTTATAACAAAACCACCAGTACCGGCAGTACCAAAAGATGTAGTTATGGCATCAAATAATGGCATTTTGCCAAATAAAAGGAACACCATTTCAATTAAAGTTAATATTATATAAATGATATATAAAAGCCGTGCAGTATATCGAATCTTTGGAACCAATTTACCTACGGAAGGACCAGGACTTTCCGCTCTCATAAGATTAATATTTGAGCCGCCACTTAAAGGAATGATTGCCAAAAGGAAAACCAAAACTCCCATACCACCAATCCAGTGGGTAAAACTTCTCCAAAATATGGTACAATGAGACAAAGCCTCTACATCGCTTAAAATGCTGGCACCAGTGGTAGTGAAACCAGAAATGGTTTCAAATAATGCGTCATGAAAGGCAGGAATTTCCCTGGTAAGCATAAATGGCAGACAGCCGAACAAACTAAGAAAAATCCAGCTTAGAGCAGTGGCAACACAACCCTCTTTTAAGTAAAAAATGGTACTTTCCGGTTTTTTTAGGGTAAGGATGGTGCCAAGCACTCCACAGACTGCAAATGCAATCAGATAGGAAAAAGCTTCTTTCTCACCGTAAATGATACCAACAACAAAGGGAAGCAGCATAAGAACTGCTTCGATTTTCAGAACCCATCCTAACACATAACGTATAATTGAAGTATTCATGTCAAAATCCTTTCGTAAGATATCGAGTATTTTATCAAAGTCTTTTCGTATTATTTAAAAGATAGATTTTATCAAGTCTTTTTCGTGTTATTCAAAAGATACATTTTATCAAAGTCTTTTCATATTATTTTAAATATTTATTTCCTAATTTTTTTTTCCTATTTTAAGATATCCTGTATGTTATCAAATCCTGTATGTGAGGTTACAATCATAACGGTATCTCCTGTTAAAATACAGTCCTGGCCACTTGGAATAAATATCTTTCCATTTCGATTGATAAAACAAATAAGCAGATTATTTTTTAAAGACAAATCCATAAGTGGGATATCTGTCACCTCAGATTTTTCGGTTACCTTAAATTCAATGGCTTCTACCCGGGAATCAAACATATGGTAAAGGGTTTCAATGTTACTGTTCATGGAATTCTTCTTTGCACGAACATAAGCAATGATAGCTTCTGAAGTAATAAAACGAGGATATACCACACTTCCTAAATCCAGGGTATTAATGACCTCACGGAAATTGATACGGTTTAATTTGGTGATAACCTTGGCATTTGAAATTTGTCTTGCATAAAGGGTAAGCATGATGTTTTCCTCATCAATTCCGGTTAGCGGAACAAAGGATTCTGCGTAGGTAATACCTTCTTCCTTTAATAGTTCTTCGTCGGTACCATCTCCATTGATGATAATCGCTTTTGGAAGGAGAATACTTAACTCTTCACAACGTTCCTTGCTCTGTTCAATGATTCTTACCCCCATTCCAATAGAAAGCAGCTGTTTGGCCAGATAATAGGCCACCTTTCCACCGCCGATAATCATGGTGTCTTTCGCCTGATTGGTTTTAAAACCGATATTTTTTAGGAATTCCCTGGCATTTTTTCTAGAAGCCACAAAGGAAATTACATCGCCACCTCTTAAGATAAAACTACCGGAAGGAATAAAAATTTCTCCATTTCGTTCAATGGCACAAATCAGAAAACTAAAAGAAAAGGTCTTGCTTATTTCAGAAATAGCACTGCCATCCAGCATATTTTTCACTGGAATTTTCACTTTAATTAATTCCGCCTGTCCGTGGGCAAAGGTGTTTACTTCTAGAGCAGTTGGCAGATATAAAATTCTGGAGATTTCTTTGGCTGCTTCAAGTTCAGGGTTAATGATCATGGCAAGTCCTAATTTTTCCTGTAGATAATTAACTTCGTCACTATAATCCGGAGTACGGACTCTGGCAATGGCAGCACAGTTACCGACGCGACTTGCTACGGTACAGCATAAAAGATTTAACTCGTCAGACTCGGTTACTGCAATAATTAAGTCTGCATTTTGAATGCCGGCCTCTATCTGAACACTGTAGCTGGCTCCATTCCCTACAATCCCCATAATATCGTATAAATTAGTAATGTTTTGAATGTTTTCGGGGCTCTTATCTATAATAGTGATATCATGTCCTTCTTTTGATAATTGGTCAATTAAAGTAGTTCCAACCTTTCCGCAACCTACAATTATAATATTCAAACCACTTTTTTTCGTATCGTGGGATGTTTTCATTTTAATCCTCCATTCTGGCTGATTATGATTCCGCCGTAAGTCATTGGGTATATTTTTTCGCATCTTATTATTATACCACCAAAAAAATAAAAAAGCACTAAATAGTTATATATTTTTTAATGCGGGTCTTTGACACTTCATTTTTAGAAATATTTTAAAGAATCTTTTATTTAAGCCGCTTCCGGCTTATTTTTTTGTCAAATTTTATGTTTTTCTCTGTACTTGTTTGTAATTGTGTGTTATAATACACATAGAGGTGATTTTGTTATGTATGTAAACATTACTGGTAGTCCAAACAA
>JBGVLX010000104.1:0-12207 GCA_045124495.1 Lachnospiraceae bacterium | reverse complement strand
ATCATTAGAAACAAGGAAGAAAGAATTCCTATAAGAAGGCAGGCAATGACAGAGATCCTGGATATGATTTTTGAAATTTGTTCCAGCTTTTTATCAAAATTATCATCGTTGTTTTGGTTTAAATTATTCATAATATATCCCCCGTGGATAATGTTGCCTTTAGAATCAGTTCATCCAACTCGTTTTTTATTTGCTTTTGTTCCTCTTCGGCAGCAGAAAGCATAGAGGTCAGTGTGTTCAAAACATCTTCAATCTGCGTTTTTGTTTTTTGAACCTGACCTTGGGATTCACTAATTCGGTCGAGAACGGTCCAATCCATAATAAAACCATCAAAGAAGTAGTCCGCAAAACGTAGTAAGCCATCTACATTCACCTGCATATCTGCTTGAATGGTGACATCAGCCAGTTCTGTTTTGAAACGGCGAAGCTGTATCTGTAGTTGTTCCACGGATTCTTGAGCCTCGTCAAGGGAACTGTATTTTGCAAGGTCAGCAATAAATCCACCTCCAAGTAAATCCCAAGTCCCCCAGCCTTCTGCATCATCTAGATTGGAAAGTATTTTTTCTGCCATACCAGCAGCTTCATTACCGGCGAAAATTGCTTCATTGATTTCTTTCTTTTGATTTTCAAGATAGTTTATTTGTTCTTCTAACTGTAACATTTTAGTGGATTCTGGTTTGTTGGAAGATTTCAATGTCTCTGCCTTTTCTTTGAGAACCTGTTCATATTGTTTTTCGCATCCATTTAAGGTATTTAACTCACTTTCGTAGTGTTTTATGTCCTCTTCAATCGTTGTAAATTCCCTGAATGCGGAATCATATTTAACTGCTGCTGCATATGCTTCCTGGCGTTTCTTATCCAGTTTTTCTTCTTTTTTACCAGCTATGTTATAGAAGAAAGCAGCAAGACTGCGGCCTTCAAGACGGTCAACATCAGCCTGTTCCTTTTGTTTTTCTGTTTTCAATTGGTCTACCTTTTTTTCTAATTCGTCTCTCTGGTTATGTAAATCCTTTAATATTGTCTCTAAGTGTTTTTTCTTTGCTACTTGCTGGTGAAGATTTTGTAATTGTTCATCGTAATATGTCATGATTTATTCCTCCCACTGAATAAGATACGTGATAATATATGTTTGTCATTGTACATGATTAGCCAAAATGAATCAATCCTTTCTTCCGATTCACTTTCTTATTTTTTTATATAGCGTTAGTCAAAATACCAGATAATTTAGTTGTAATGCTAGAAATTGTGGGGTAAAATAATGGGAAATGAAGTTACGGTTCCCTATGAATAGTAACAAATAAAGTCCTGCTAAGGGTAAAGAAAGTGATAAAATATGAACGAGAAAGAACGGCTGGGTATATCATTTATGGGAGGGATGGAATTAGTGAAAAAAGCCTTAAGAAAAGATGTAATAGTGAATACAGTAAAGATTGCCGGAGCTGCCATCATTGCGATTTTCATTGCAATGGCAATGGGAGTGGAGTTTGCAGTATCTGCCGGGGTTGTGGCAATGCTCACCATTCAGCCGACGAAAAAAGAAACTTTAAAAATTGCACTTGGCCGGTTTGTGGCCTTTATCCTTGCCCTTTTCATTGCATATGGAAGTTTTTCTTTGTTTGGATATACCATAGAAGCATTTATGATCTATCTGGTGTGTTTTGTTTTGGTGTGTCAGATATTCCGTTGGTACAGTGCCATGGCAATGAATTCCGTGTTGATTTCCCATTTTCTGACCTTTGGAACTATGAATGGGGAAACCTTAAGAAACGAAATCGTTTTGTTTTGTATTGGGGTGGGAATTGGGATTATCGCCAATCTGCATCTTAGGAAAAATGTGAATTATATGGAAAAATTAAAAGAAGAAACGGATACTCAGATAAAAAAGATTTTAGGTCGGATGTCTGAGCGGATTCTTAACAGGGATATTTCGGATTATAATGGGGATTGTTTCCTTATTTTATGGGACTCCATCCGAAAAGCGAAAAATGTTGCAGAGGAGAATTTTAACAATCAGTTTGGCTCGAAAGATGTGTATGACCGGGAATATATTGCCATGCGGGAGAGTCAGTGTGAAGTGTTGTATGAAATGTATAAAAATGTAAGGAATATAGAAACTACACCCATTACGGCACAAAAAATATCTTCCTTTTTAGGAAAAATGGCAGAAGTATATCATAAAAACAATACAGGGAAAGAACTTTTGGAACAGTTTATAAGATTGGATGAGGCTATGAAACAGCATCCATTGCCGGTGGAACGGAAGGAGTTTGAGGACCGGGCGAAACTATACGGACTGCTTAGGCATATGGAGGAGTTTATTAAACTGAAAATTGAATTTGCTCAAAAATTTGAAATATTGAAGGAAAAGATACAAGGGGATGAAAAGGTGGATTGATGTAGACTGTAGACAGGTAATATGAAAATCGTGGAATCAAAATGCCTTTATTCCTATATTCAGAATGGAAACAATATAAAATGAAAAACACGATACGCAGAAGGGAGAACGGTATGGAAATTAGTAAAGTACTAGCAGAGTATGATGCAATGTTTGGAACAGTAGGCTTAGATAAAATAGAAGAGTTTTTAGTGATGAAGCTCAAGGAGGCAGAAGAAGAACAGGATTTTGCCTCAATGTTTACTTTATTGAATGAAAGCATTGGATTTTATCGGGATACCACTCAGAAAGAAAAGTCTTTGCATGATTGTGAGGTTCTAAAAAATTTGTTAGAGCAGATGAAGTTAGAAGGAAGGGTGGAATATGCCACTTCCCTGCTTAACATTGCCAATGCATACAGGGCATTTGGACTGCATGAAGAATCTTTAAATCTGCACGAAGAAGTAGAGAAGACTTATAAGAAATATCTGGATTCTAAGGATTTTTCCTATGCCGGTCTTTATAATAACTGGAGCCTTTTGTATCAGGAAATGGGAGATTTTAAGTCTGCGAAAGAAAAATTGGAAAAGGCACTTTCTATTGTGGATTTATATCCTGAGGCCATGATTCCACAGGCCACCACCAGAACCAACCTGGCTGTCACCTTATTACAACTTGGAACGAAGGAAGATTACAGGGACGCCATTTCATATCTGGAAGAGGCCTTGGAAGTCTTTGAAAAAGACGGAGGAAAAGATTTCCATTATGGTGCGGCACTGGTTGCCATGGGAGATGCAAAGGCATATATTCAGTCCTTTAAAGAAGCTGCCCGGTATTATAAACGAGGTATGGAAGAATTAGAGAAACATGTAGGAAGAACCCAAAATTATGACCGTGTACGAGAAAAATATGAAAATGTAATAACAAAAGAAAATCAATGGAGTGACCGGGAACGTAATTTGGAAAGATGCCGAAAGTTTTACGAAACCTATGGGGCACCTATGATACATGAAAAATTTCCGGAATATGAAGAAAGAATCGCTGTAGGGCTGGTGGGAGAAGGTTCGGATTGTTTTGGGTTTGATGACGAAATATCGAAAGACCATGATTATGGACTAGGTTTTTGTATGTGGCTTTGTGAAGAAGACAATGAAAAAATTGGAAAGGCTTTGCAGCAGGAATATGAAGAATTGATTCGTTGTTACGAAACCAAGAGTGGATTAGACCTCTTTTTTTCACAAAGAAGGGGCGTATTTACCATTAGCGAATTTTATAATGGATTACTGGGAACGGATTATGACTATGAAAAGATGTGGGAAATAGATTACAAAGATATTTCGGAGGAACGTCTTGCAACCGCGGTAAATGGAGCAGTATTCCGGGATGATTTGGGAATCTTTCTAGGAGTCAGAAATCAACTTTTAAAGTATTATCCCGATGATATATGGCGGTTAAAACTAGCACAAAGCATCCACGAATTTTCACAATATGCCCAAAGTAATTATCCAAGAATGATGGCGAGAAAAGATGATATTACTGCAAATCTTTGCGTTGCAAAGGCTATGGAACGTGTTATGGATATCGTATTTTTGTTAAATAGAACCTATGCACCTTATTATAAATGGAAACGAAAAGCCATGGGACAGTTAAAGAAACTACAAGGTGTAGAAAAGTTATTAGAAAAAGCGGCTATGCTTAAGAATCAAAAAGCTGCATGGAATGGTTATTCCTATAGTTCCGGCACCATAAATAGAGAAGATGAATATGTGAATTGTTTTGAAGAAATGGCGGAAATGATATTAAGTGAATTACGGGAACAGGGATTGGTAACAGGAGAAGACACTTTTTTGGAAAGATATTGTGGGGAAATTATGCAGGGAACCAAGAACCCCACTAAAATAAGAGGAGAAAAAATGGAGATCGAAAAAAACAAAGAAGAAGTAAAAAGAGATGTGATAAAAAGCATCGTGGAATTGGAATGGAAACAATTTGATAAAGTAAAGAATGAAGGGGGCAGGGCCGATTGTCAGAATGACTGGAACACTTTTTCCATCATGAGAAAAAGTCAGTATATGGCTTGGACAGAAGAATTGCTACGTAGTTACTATGAGGACTTGCAGGCAGCAGAACGAAAGGGATGGAATCTGATTACAGAAAAGTACGCCAGAATGATGAAAACCACAGCCCCTGAAAAATATACGAAATTAGAAAAAGAACTTCCAGCTTTAAGTGAGGAACGACTTGCCATTCAGGAAGAAATCATTAAAATTCAGGTAGAATGGATGGAGGCATTTGCCGAAAAATATCCTAAAATGGCAGGAAATGCAAGAGTGATTCATACCTATGAAGACACGGCATTTCAAACTTCTTATGAAACTTATTTAAGGGGAGAGTTGGGGACCTATTCAGAAATCACCTTTTTACTATATGGAAGGTTTATTACAGATTTGCTTCGGGAAGAAAAAAATCTTGCCTATGAAATCATGAATCATACCGCGAAGCTATATGGGTACTTGTCTGTGGAGGATGCAGAGGGGCAATTATAAAAGGAAAAACAGGAGAGAATCATGAAGAAAAAGTTTACAATCAATTTAACAAAAGGATACATTTTAAGCATTATTTTATTTTTTATGGGAATGGGGACGTTGCTTTTTGGATTATATAGTCTTGTTAAAGTCTGGTTTGCCATACCCATTGGTGAACTAAAAGAATCACAACTAAAAGAGGGGCGGTATGTAAAGGGGATGATACAGGAATATCTGGGATTCGTGGATCCGGAAGATCAAGATAATTTTCGTACTGTGTCAGAAAGCTATCTTAATATAGAAAAAGGGCTGGAATATGATTTTTATACCGTAAAAATAGCAGAGGGTAAATATATTAATGTGCTGGTAGACGATGAGGAAAAAAAAGAAACCTTAGAAAACTATGTGGAAGGAAAAGGAAATTCCGCCTATTTTGAAGGAATGGTGATTAAAAATGACGGAGAATTAAATTATATCTGGTATCAGCAGGCGTTTGGAGTAGAATCAGAAGAAGAGGTAGACGAGTTCGTAATTTCCAGGTATGCCATTATTGAAAATCCTTTTGAAGTAGATACCATGAAAATTTGTACCGGTGCTATGATTGTAATATTAAGTGTCATGATTTTCTTTATTAGTGGAGGGGTAAAGGGACTTATCATATATTGGAATGCCGAGGAAGAAAATGAATAAGCAAAGATAAAGTCACAAAAACCAGTATTACTCTTATATACTTTTGAGTATATTTGGAAATGAATGTACATAAGAAAAAATATAAAAAAGATACCCCAAGGATACACAAAGGATATATCCGTATTGTACCTTAAGATAAAGGAGTGAATGTGATGTATCAGATACTACTGGTGGAGGATGATTCCGGGATACGTGAAATCATCAGCGATTATTTTAATAAGAAAGGAGACGGGCAGATTAAGCTGCATACAGCGAAAGACGGATATGAAGGACTTCATTTTATCCAAAGAATGGAATTTGATCTGGTCCTTTTAGACATTATGATGCCGGGAATGGATGGATTCTCTTTATGTCAGGAAATTCGTAGAAAGAGTGTGGTCCCTATTATTTTTCTGACAGCAAGAAATCAGGAAGAGGACTTATTATACGGCTATAAAATTGGCTGTGATGACTATATGATAAAGCCGTTTTCCGTGGCAGAACTTTTTGTAAAAGTACAGGCAATGTTAAGAAGAGCCAAGGGTGAACTTTTAAAAAAAGTACTACGTACCGGAAAAATAGAAGTACATACCGATTGCTTTCAGGTTTTTGTGGATAAAGAAGAAGTGAAGCTGGCACCTAAGGAATATGAATTGCTGAGATTTTTCATGGAAAGCCAGGGAAGGGTATTATCCAGAAATACACTACTGGATAGTATCTGGGGATATGACTATGTAGGCTCTGACCGTGTCGTGGACAATCACATAAAAAAGCTCCGGAAAGCTCTGGGAACGGAAGGAAGAAGAATCAAAACCGTAATAACCCAGGGATATCGATGGGAGGAAGAGTAAATGAAGAAAAGTTGTAGAAATATCAAAAAGAAGAAAACGTTGTTTTCCTTGTGGAGAGATTTATTTGGTTCCATTTTTATAGTAGCTATCATTTTTACTACTATCATGAATGTGACTTATTATAACTATGAACGGGATTATGTACTGAATGAATTCGAATGGTGGAATATTGATTTCACAAGGTATTGGAAAGATTCTGGATGGTTATCTTTGGCTACTGTGGAAATGATGCAAAATTATCAACAAGATTTGGAACCTGGGAATCTGGAAACGATGGAGAGTCATGAAATAGCATTGTACCGTAACCTGCAATCTATTAAAGAAGGCGGTCCTTTTTCAAGTATGTATGCAATTTTAAAAGATGAAAATGGAAATGTGATTGTTCATACTAAGCCAGAGAATATTAATAAAGAGATTTTTGCTTGGGATGAAACATATATGAGGGAGCTTTTGGAGGAAAAGGCACCAGAAGATGAATTGGAATGTTATACTTTGAGTCCGGGAGAAAGTAGCTCTACCTATTATAATGACTATGATAGAGGATTGGTCGGATTTGAAGGAAGATATAGATATACCTTTAAAATTGAAGATACACCCTACACATTATTAGTTGCAATGAAGGTAGATGATGATTCGTACATAATGACTACTATGATTCGAAATACAATACTTGGTGTGTTTTTTTCTATAGTATTTTCCTTTATACTGGCATTTTATTTTTACCGTATTTATAAAAAAGAAATAAAACTGCAAAAACAGCAAAGGGATTTTTCCAATGCATTGGCTCATGACTTAAAGACACCATTGATGGCAATTTCCGGCTATGCGGAAAATTTAGCAGAAAATATCTGTCC
Source organism: Lachnospiraceae bacterium (assembly GCA_045124495.1). Classification (GTDB taxonomy): domain Bacteria; phylum Bacillota; class Clostridia; order Lachnospirales; family Lachnospiraceae; genus RGIG1668. Next base: position 4,934 of record JBGVLX010000104.1, on the reverse strand, counting down.
GGAAAAATCAGGACATTATATTGAGGAAATAAAGTCTAATGTTGCCTATATGGATCGTCTGGTTGGACAGATTTTAGATTTGGCAAAAACAGAGCAGGGAGCCGTAGATTTAAAAATAGAAACACTTGAGTTAAGTTCTATGATAGAGAAAGTACTTGCCCAATATGAAATTCTGGTAGAAGAAAAAAAGCTGGCAGTCACTATAGAAGGGGATGCTAAAATTCAGGCGGACGGAGTAAAAATGGAGCGTGTGCTGGAGAATTTATTAAGAAACGCCATTACCTATTCACCGGAAGGAAATAAGGTATCTATCAAGATGGACAAAGAGCATTTGGAAATCAGAAATACTGGAGTAGAAATTTCGGAAGAAGACTTACAAGATATCTGGAAGCCTTTTGTGACGGGAGAAAAAAGTCGAAAAAGAGAGTCTGGGCATGGTCTGGGGCTGTCCATCGTGGCGGGTATTCTAGATTTGCATGGATTCCGTTATGAAATAAAGAGCGAAAAACAAACCGTTTGTGTGAGTATCTTTTTTTAAGAAGATAAAGCAATGATGAAACTAACAAAAAAGGAAAGAGATGTGAATATTAGCATCTCTTTCCTTTTTAGCATTTATAGACAAAAAAGCGAATTAGGAGTGGGTTAAGGTAATAATTGTGTGGAAGGTAAGAGTTTCCTCATCATAATACATTTCCATACAACCTTGGTATTTAGCAATAATCCGCTCAATGCTTTTTATCCCAAAACCATGGTGAAGTGGCTGATCTTTTGTAGACACCAGCCATTTTGAATTCTTGAAAAACGGATTTTTCCGGCAGGAGTTTGTCATGGTAATCAGGGTAAGGGTTGTATTTGGTTTATTCCACATATGTAGTTCAATAGAAGAATTCCCCATTTTAAGAGAAGACTCGTAAGCATTATCTAAAAGATTGCAAAATAAAGCGGTGAGATCTTCTGTGTTTATAAAATCGGTAGTATTGCTTCGGATGTCAGTTCGAAAGGAAATATTTTTCTCCTGGCACTGCTTGAGATATCGACAGAGAATGGCATTTAAAAGGTCGTTGTCACAAAGTCTGACCGTTCTGTTTAAATCTGAAAAATCAATAATACGTTGGATATAAGAATTAATTTTTTCAGATTCTCCTTGTTGATTTAACAGTGCGATGGAGTGCAGGTGTTTTTTGATATCATGTATGATGATGTTGTGATTTTCAGTTTGTTCCAATAACAATTTATAATATTGGGATGCATCATATTCTTTTTGAAGGAGTAGCTGCATTTCTGTAAACTCTATGTTTTTCTTTTGAGTATGGTTATTTATTGCAAAAATAAATAGGTTTATGACTAGTATAAGGATGGCACTAATAGAAATCATCCAATCCAGGACAAGAGTTAACTTTGCGTTTGTACAAATTTCAATCAATGTTAGCAAAATACATAATGAGGACAGTGGTACAAAAGTAAGAATAAGCGAAGTTTTGTCATAGCAAAGATTTTTATCTTTCTTTTCTATAAAAAAATTAGAAAGAAAATATAATATTAGAAGATATAAAGTTTTACTCAATATAGTAAGTATAACTAAGTTTCTAAAATAATTTCTTTCTGCAAAAAAGTCAGGTGCAAAATGTGACATAATAGCTAGAACCATAAGTTCGCTTATTCCCATAACGATAGTGGTTATGGATGCATGAAAGAGGGCAGAAAACCACTTGGTTTGATACATTACAATCAAAAATATAAAATTAGCCAAGAGAAATGATAAAGCATTTGTTAAAAAGTCCTGTTCACTAAAAATGAAAAGTAATATGCTGTAGAGACATAGTAATAGTAAACCTTCATAACATCTATTGTATTTTGGACGTAAAAGGTTTGTGGCATATTGCCAGAGAATCAGTGCTTCAATAAGGTATATAATACAATAACAAATAGTTAGTTCCATTCTGATTACCTCGTACTTTCTAAATATAATAGATAAGCTTCTTTAAAAGGGATATAGTTTCTACGGGATAAATAGGCTGTAAATTGATTATTATAAAGATGAACTAAGGCATGGTTAAAATTTGTGATATGTTCAAAATTTACAATATAACTTCGATGTATCTGAAAAAAGTAATTCGTAGGAAGAGTATGTGCCCAATATTGTATGTTTTGTATGGAATTATACTCTTTTTGTATGGTATGGACAATGGTTTTGTGACCTACTGCCTCTAAAAAGATGATATCGGAGGTAGATAGGGTGAAAATCTCATGTTTTGTTTCCACAACGATCTTTCTTGCAGAAGTATTATAAAATGCCAGAGCGTCTTTGAGATTGCGAAACAGACGCTGTTTCTCCAATGGTTTAGAAAGATAACGAAATACTTGAAAACGCATAGCTTCATCTAAATATTCGGAGTATGAGGTTACGATGAAAATAATGATATCTTTATTTGTCTTTTTTAATTCATTTCCAACATAGATGCCATTCATTCCGGGCATTTCTATATCAAGAAACAAAAAATCTTTTTCGCCGGTATCTGAAAGTAAAGATTCTCCATCTGGGAATGTTGAGATTTCCGGACATTTCAGATGGTTTTGTTCAAAGAAATCATTTAAATATTTTTGAAGTTGTAGGATAACTAACTCGTCATCGTCACAAATAAGTATTCTCACTTTTGACATCATCCTTTCTTATATATTCTTATTCGAACACCGATTTTACAGTAAGGTTCTACAATAAAATTTCCATATATTTCTGATTTAAGCGGAGTACTCCTTTTGGGACTATATTCTACCAATTTCAGTAAAATAAAAGAAGAATATAACGCAGAATTATTCTTTGTCTTTTGTGGTAATAAACGATATCATAATGTGTTTATTCTGTCATATGGTGATAAAACGGGCGAAAACCACCGATTTTGACCATTTTTGGCCAAAATTTGACCATTCGTGCAAAACACTCGCATTTTTTTTAAAATTAAGGTATGATTTTAGAGGTAGCAGTCAAGGATAATTTTTTTGGAAAGGAGGAAAAGCCATGGAAAGAAAGCAAAGATCTGAAAAAGTTGCAAAAAGCGTAAAGAATGCTTTGAATACATTTTTACGTGTAGATGCAAATTCTGCAGCATGTATTGTTGCATATCAGCCAAAGGCTCCAAAAGAATTATCACGCTTTAAAAGCAGTAAGTGATTTGCCGGTGTGCGGAGATAATGGCAGCATGGTTGGTTAAGTATAATGCCATAGATTCGGAAGATAAAGAATTATATGAATATGCAATTTTTAGTATTTTGTTTACCTTTTCACCGTTGCTATTATCTATAATAATAGGTCTTTTAATAGGAAGGCTTTGGGAATGTGTCGTACTGATTATTCCTTTTTTGTTTATACGAAAATTTAGTGGTGGTTTTCATGCAAAAAAAGCATGGGTATGTTTAATATGTTCTAGTACTTTGCTAGTTTTCTGTACTATAGTATCCTCATACATAGAGTACGGTTTAGGATTAGCAACGGTGACTTTGGCAGCAATTACTATTTTGGTTTTGTGTAGCCCGATTGATTCAGAAAGCCGCAGGCTAAGTCAGGAAGAGAAGAAAAGTTGTAAGCTTGCTACTATTATCATTACATTTTTTTTCGCTTTTTTAGATTTGATACTATATCTGTTTCAGAAGGAAACATATGCCGTATGCATTTCACTAGGAATTATTTTGACAGCAGGATTGCAAATTCCATGTTTGTTTCATCGCACTAGAAGTAAATAATCAAAAAGGTGGAAAATCACGCTAAGCGGTTCTCCACCTTTTTGATCTGACGGAATAGTGCTATTATTTGACTATGTATCACCTGAAATTACATATTATCACTATTCCAGGTTGTCTTATTTCTATCAACCAATAATTCAATAATATTTGTTGCCAGTTTAATATCTTCTTCACTGCACAGACGTAATTTATCAGAAATATCCTGTGGAATATTTACCATATGCATACATCCAAGTAGAAGATAATCCGGAGTAACCTGGAGCTTTTCACAAATTTTTATGAAAGTATCCATACTAGGTTTTTGTTTCCCTGTTTCAATGGACGACATATGGTTGTTAGAAATATCTAAAAGTTCTGCCAATTCGTTTTGTTTTATTTTAAGTTCCTTCCGGCGCAATTTGATTCGATTTCCCATTTCAAGGTATTGTTGCTTCAAGTATATCACTCCTTTACTCCATCTATTTTATCAACGGAGCTAATATAAAAGAAGAATATGTAGCAGAAAAATTCTGTATAATATAAATGTTGAGAAAAGTGTCACATCTTTTATTCTGTTATACACATAATATCTGACTAAATATCATAGTAATATTTTCTGTCTTAATATAAAATTGTAAATTTCGCAAAAACAAATCCTATGATATGAAAAATGAAAAATAATATAAAAATTAATAAAATCTTAACTTTTTATATAGTTGTATCTAAAGAAATAAAAGATTATACTCTAGATGTATACAAAATATAAAATAGGATGGTAACCGGTTATGCATAATGTATTAATTTGTGATGACGAAAAGGATATTGTAAACGCGCTGGAGATATACTTATCTTCTGAAGATATAAAAATATTTAAAGCGTATAATGGAAAAGAAGCAGTAGAGGTCATCAGGAAAAATGAAATTCATCTTGCACTGCTAGATATTATGATGCCTGTTATGGATGGAATTTGCGCTTTAAGCGAAATTAGAAAAATATCCAATCTTCCGGTTATTTTTCTGTCAGCAAAAGGTGAAGATACAGATAAAATTCTCGGGCTAAATGTGGGGGCGGATGACTATGTTACCAAACCATTTAATCCGGTAGAAGTGATTGCAAGGGTAAAATCGAATTTACGAAGGTATACCATGTTAGGTAGTGTAGTAAAAAAAGAAACTGCCATTAAGGTAAATGGAATCGAGATCGACGACGAAGTCAAA
>JBGVLX010000103.1:0-3987 GCA_045124495.1 Lachnospiraceae bacterium | reverse complement strand
ATACATGCCTTTTCCGGATTCCGATATACGGTCTTATCCTCCTGATATGCTGCATACTTTTCATTGATTTCCTTTTCTAAATCTGTTCTGTTTATAGGAAGGTTATCAAATTCTTTATCTGTCAGGTACAATACTTTCTGTATTGTAAAGTTTTGATTATTATAATTGGACAGATGCATTCTCGTAGCACCTTCCGGAACGGTTATGGTTACACCATTCTTAGTTGCACCTAATGTATTTGTTAACATATCGCATATCAGTTCATTTTTATCATTAAAAAACAATACCGGCGCACAATAAGGCATAAAGCTTCCATCTTCATATTTTCCCGCGTAACCAATTCCATATGCCCGAATGAAATATTCTTCTCCTGCCTTTACCGAGATATAATCTTCCGGCGCTGTTGCCCCCATGGGGGTCAACGTTTCCGTATTAACCGGATGCGGAATCCAGTTATCCACAAATTCTCCTGTTGTCTTCCACGCTTTACCTGCGGTAAAATTTGGAATAATCACCTCATAAACTGTCGTGGTTCCCGTTCCCGATTTTTTCAAATCATACACATCTTTATTTTCGGCGTCATGCTGGACATATATCTTGTCCCCTACCTCAATCAGTGGATTCAAGGTATTCAATTCTTCATTTTTACCCACACAATCCGCACTTATAAAATTTAACAAAGTAACTACCAATAATATGATTACTGTTGCTCCGGATAGTATCGTCTTTTTTTCATTCACAAATCTCCTCTTCATTTTTATTGTTTTCTGAAACAAAGGGCGCATCTACCTCGTAATGATTCTGATATGTTCTAAATCACTCTGATGATATAACTATACCATATTATGGCATCACACTCAAATCTTATATTTTTGAAAAATACACAAATTTTACATTGAAAAATCAGCAAAAAGATAGCATGAAACAATGAAATTCTCATTCTCATTGCTTCATGCTAAAAAATATAAAAAATTCCAAATCAATCCTTCAATGCCTGAAGTATCATGATATGATACTCTTCATCTTTGATAATTCTCTCTAATACAGCATTAATCCCAGCATCTTTTATCATTTTTATATGCATTTTATATTGATTTATGGCAGCTTTCTCTGAATCTATGGCCATTTCCAGTATTTCTTTGACATTGTCCCGAATTTTCAAATACTGCGGTGTCCACATATTCTGCCTGCCATCACGGTATTTTGCGGTAAAATCGATATTGCCTCCTAGTAAGAAAATAAGTTCCCCTAATTTCTGCAAATGTACCATTTCCGCCATTGCAATTCCAAGTATGGTTTTGGCCATAGGGCAGTTTTCACATGCAAGCCGGTTTTCATTATTAATATACTGGGTTATTGCAGATAATTCTGATACCGAACCACAATAGTCAATGCTAAGTATATTGGCATAACTCTGATTTTTTTCTCTCACCTTAGTCGCCGGGTATGGTAATTCCATCATAATAGGGCTTACATCCCTGAAACTACATGTCTGGGTCAACATGCTTTCACTCATAATAAAATTTCCTTTTTCATCTTTATATCATGATATGTGAAAAACTCAGAAACATGCATTTTTATGGAAGGTCATTTACTTCATAGACAATTGCGAAACTACCAAAACTTATATTAATTGATTCAAAAGAAACAGAATCACTTTCAAATAAAACAGTATGGCTTCGCAATTGCTTAATTTACTTCACACACACAAAAAAACAACCCAGAAAATAATCAGAAAAGTCACCAGAATTACTATCATCTTATTTTAAATCATTTAAATATTTCACCCTTTTATTAACCAGAAGAGCAAATACCTGCTTTGCCTCATTTGTATTTTTTCTATTGATACACTGGCGAAGTCCTGTGAACTGCTGCTGCAACCATGTGATGCCTGAATCTTTCGCATTCTTTTCCATCCGACGTTCTATCATGGCGGCAGTTTGCCACTGTCCACGATTTATGGCCTGACCTAATTTCATAAAATCCAGACTCTTAAAAAATTCATCCTGTTTGCTTTTCAGCCATTTTAAGAACATCGTATCCCGAATGGTCCACATTTCTTTTTGAACCTCTTCATTATTCCTTATGATAGTATCCAGCCGCTCCCAATGAAACGTATATCCTCTGTTTAATTCATTTTCTGTCATGGAAGTTTCCGTCACTTCTTCCTTTACTTCGCAAAAATAGTATAAAGAGTGGGCAATATACTTTTTATCCTTTTCAAATGAATCTCTTCTAATTTCCAGTACTTCTCCAATTTCTCTGATGGAATCAGGTATCACAAGTAATCCTGTTTCTTCCCTCACCTCTCGAATCAATGCTTCTTCATAAGATTCGCCCTCTTCTACACCACCGCCAGGAATCTTATAATCTCCTGCTGCACTTTTTTGCATTGCCCATAAACCATTTTTACAAATTAATGCCCGAACTGCATATCTTTCCGTAAGGGGCATTTCTTCCGAATAATCTTTCTGATCTATTGTAAATATTGTATTCAAAACAGCACCTCCAGACCTAAAATAACATTATAAACTATCTTCTGTTTCTTTCCTTGTTTCATTATAACCCTCCATCTATGCTAAACCTCAATGATTCACGACATATCTTGTAAGCCACCATCATCGTGGATAAATTAAAACTATCCTCAAAAGCATTAAACTCTGTTATCACAAAATCTGACAACAGATACCCGGTTATTGTTCAAATCATAAAATACTACTTTTTTCCCATGATAATGACACCTTTTAAGGTATGAACTTCTTTTACCATTTTGGCAGCATTGGGATGTGGGAAGCAGGTAATCATCCAAAATAAAACAACAAGAAAAGCATCCCCCATCCTGAAATGAGCTGACTTTGCAGCAAAATCCGTGGAGATATTCTTCCAATTTTGCTTTAAAATTTTACGTTCCCGGTCTGTACATAATCTCCTCATAATTTTCTCTCTTCTCCTGTGTTTTTTAACTTATGAATCCGGTGCACCATATCCCCCCCATTTCTTTATCTTATCATTTAAATCTACTTTTATGTAACCTCTTTCCTCTAAAAAACAGACAAAAGAAAACCTCCAAATCTTCAGGCGACCTGGAGGTTTCCTCACTAAGTTGCTTACGCTTTCTCAATCAAAACCGTCTTTCCTTCGAACGCAAATCCATATTTATAAATTCTTTCCTTCGTCATCCCCTTTGACAACAACTGCGTATCATATTCTTTTTCTTCAATCTGGGAAAGTGCCGCTTTTGCAGTATCTTTAAGTGTCTTTTCGTCTACTTCATCCCGAACTTTAAATTCCATGATAATGGCCGGATTCTTCTCTTTATTCTTCGGCTCAATTACAACATCATATCTTCCAAAACCACTTTCCCTGTTAGAAGTAATGATATAATCCGCCTGTAAGTCTACCATCAGTCCTAATACAAATCCGTGATAAAATCGTTCCGGTTCTTGTCCTGTAGGACGTTTTCCGGTATCAAAGTAACTAAAAATGGTTAAGGCAACCTTGTTCATATAAACATTCATGGCTTTTAGGTCGCCTAAAAACATAGCCTTGATAAATGCACTGTAAGCAGGTTTTATCTTTTTGAACCAATCCTTCACCATACCCTCAAACATAATCCGTACTTCCCCATTGGTTAGTGCCAATTCATAACAAGCTTCTCTTCCCGGTTCCACCTTATCCAGGCGGTCATAATCGATTACTTTCAGATATCCGCTTGCAAGAAGCAAACTCCATACTGCTTCTTCATTGTCATCCAGCTGATTATACACAATCTGTTCATCCACAGGCACATAGAGGTGATTCCCTTTTAAAAGTTCTTCAAACCGTTCCTTAATATCACTGTTTCCCTCCCGTATCAGCTTTCCAACCAGGCTGTTAGAACTGGTATTTGCCCAATAAGTCATATAAGTTTTCTTCGCTAAAAAATTCAAAATAGACCACGGATTATAGATATCCTTATAGTGTCCGAAAATAAAGCCATCATACCAA
>JBGVLX010000102.1:0-53223 GCA_045124495.1 Lachnospiraceae bacterium | reverse complement strand
AAAAACAGTATATGAAAAATATTACAATGAATGTACCGCTGACAGCACGTTTCATGTCTATTCTGTAACTAAAAGTATTATTTCGATATTGATTGGCATTGCAATTGAGAAGGGATATATAAAAAGCATCGATCAGAAAGTATTAGACTTTTTCCTTGATTATCCGGTTCAAAAAGGAGAAAGAAAGATACAAAATATAATGCTAAAGAATCTTCTAACCATGACAGCACCCTATAAATATAAGTCAGAACCTTACAAAGAATATTTTACAAGCGGAGACTGGGTGAAAGCCGCCCTTGATTTTCTGGGTGGAAAGGGAAAAATAGGAGAATTTCGCTATGCTCCATTCATAGGACCGGATATTTTGTCAGGAATTTTAGTAAAGGCAACCGGACAGTCTGTACTTGAATTTGCAACAAAGCATTTATTTGAGCCTTTAGAAATAAAGGTTGATTCTAATGTGGTTTTTCATAATAAAGAAGAACAACTTGCGTTTTATGAAACCAAAAATGTAAAAGGCTGGGTGGCCGACCCGAAAGGAGTTAATACGGCAGGTTGGGGGCTTAATCTCACGGTCACAGATATGGCAAAGATTGGCCAGTTGTATTTAAATAAGGGAATATGGGATGAAAAACAGATAGTATCTTATAAGTGGATTCAAGAGAGTACCAAGGAACAAGCTAAAGGGAAACAGTGGAAGTTATCTTATGGTTATCTTTGGTGGATAATTGATGAGAAGGAACACGCCTACGCTGCCATGGGTGACGGTGGGAATATAATTTATGTCAATGAGAAGAAAGAAATGGTGATTTCTATTGCTTCTGTTTATGTGAAAAATGCGAAGGATAGGATAACGTTGATAAAAGAATATATAGAACCGGTGTTTTCTGGTGATGATATACGATGAAAACTATAAAGAATTAAAATGGCATTAAAAGACTTATAAATCAAGGGTTGCTACCAAAAGTAGCAGCCCTTTTTTGTATTGCAAACGGATATAGGTGGATGAAACCAAGGTCTTTTGTTAGGATGAAGAAGCAAGAAACGAAACAGTATAAATGGAACCTGAAAAAAGAAAGGATTAAAAATTATGAAAACAAAAGAAGTAATTATTTCAGCAAAGGACTTAAAAAAGGGTTTTGGAACTGGAGAGATGAAACAAACCATATTTGAACATATGAATTTAGAAATTTATAAAGGAGATTTTACCATCTTAATGGGGTCTTCCGGAGCGGGAAAATCTACTCTTTTATATGCTTTATCAGGTATGGACAGACCGGATGAGGGTACCATTTCATTTTGTGGCGAAGACATTACCTCCTATAAAGATGATAAATTGGCGGTCTTTCGTAGAAAAAAATGTGGGTTTGTATTTCAACAGATTTATCTTTTGGAAAGAATGAGCCTTATGGATAATGTACTGACAGCAGGACTTTTGGTAAATAACAATAAAAAAGAAGTGGTGAATCGGGCGAAAGAACTTTTTGAAAAGGTAAAAATCCCGGAAATTACATGGAAGAAGTTCTCTACCCAGATTTCCGGTGGGGAGGCACAAAGAGCGGGCATTGTTCGGGCGGTCATTCATCAACCTGAGGTTTTGTTTGCAGATGAACCTACCGGGGCATTGAATTCTAACCATTCTGATGCAGTTTTGGATGTATTTAGTGAACTAAACAAAGAAGGACAAAGCATTATTATGGTAACCCATGACAAAAAGACGGCATTGAGGGCAAATCGTGTGATTTATCTGAAGGATGGGCAAATCTTTGGGGAATGTGATTTGGGGCTGTACCAGGAAAAAGATGAAAAACGCAAGAAAAAATTAGATGAATTTCTGATAGAGATGGGCTGGTAGGAAATATTAAAACGGAAAAAGAAAATGGAGGATGAAGATGCAGCAGATTAAAAATTTAACCCTATACCATTTGCGGAAGGAAAAAAGACAATATCTTTCTTTTGGTATTATCTTGTGTTTAACCGCATTTATCATAAATATTGCACTTGTATTGGTGAGGCAGATGGATAAGGCATACGATGATACATTTACGAAGTTAAATACTGCCAATATTAACCTGTGTATTCCGAAAAGTCAGGATTCAGATTCGCTGAAGGAAAGAATCCGGACAGTAAAAGGGGTAGATGCATTAGAAAGCAGAAGTGGAATACTCCTTAGTGCCACTGCAGCAGATTTCAGGGAAACTGAATTTTCTATGAATACAATATTTTATAACATCAATGAACTCTCAGAGCTAAATCAATATGAAATGATAGAAAAAACTGAGACAACAGGGGAAAATGCAATTTTTTTACCAAGATATATCGTAGAATTTGGAGAATATGAAGTAGGAGAAACCATTACCTATCAGATAAGTGGAAAAGAATATATTTTTCAAATAGCAGGGGTTCTACAGGAAATGCAATTTGGAAACTATGGTTCCGGTCTTATAGGGGTTTATCTTAGTGAGGAATGTTACCAGCATATGCTGTTAGACTTTGAAGCAGAACAAGTCAGCATGTATGCTGTAAACACAAAAGAGGGAACCGATTCTTTGAGTGTATGCAAGGAAATTAACCAGGTTTTAGAGGGGGAGCAGATACAGTTACGTTATAGTAATACAGATTTAAAGAGTAAACAGACCAGAACTATGGTAAGTAATCTTGTTGTAATGATTTTGCTTGTGTTTGCAGTGATCGTACTTGCAGTTTGCCTGTTTTTAAGCAGATTCAGAATTCAGAATATGATTCAGGAAGATATGACCAATTTAGGCGTGTTAAAGGCTATGGGTTACACCGGAAGAACCATTATCCAAACAGTAGTACTTCCATACCTGATAACAGGGGGGATAGCCGCAATAGTTGGAATTCTGTTATCATATACTGTGATTGGTGCAATGGTACAGATGCTAACCATGCAGTCGGGATTTGGATTTACGGTTTCCTTTGATATATTAGCAGGGTTTATAACTGCAATTTTACTACTTGGCATTGTATTTCTAACTACTTGGTCAGCAGCAGGGAAAATTAAAAAATTGCAGCCAATTCTTGCTATCAGGGGAGGAGAAAATGGAACACATTCCACGAAAAATCATTTCCCTATGGATAAAACCAATGGAAATATACAAATTCTTCTGATTTTAAAGAGAGTATGTGGTCAGGCAAGGCAGAATATACTGTTGTTCGTGGTTTCCTTTGCAATGATGGGACTAATTGCTTTTGCCGGTACATTGTTTTATAATATTGTCATGAAACCGGAGAATTTTCTTAAGACATTATCAGAAGAAACACCGGATGTAATGTTGCAGGTTAGTATGGATAATAAAAATGCTCTGAAAAATACATTATTGGAAAATTCAAAGGTTCGTCAGGTACTTTCTTATGGGATAGAAAATATCAAAATGGAAAATGATAGTACAACAGTTTTTGTCTGTGAGGATTTTTCAAAGGTAAAGAATGATTTGTGTTATGAGGGAAGAAATCCGGAGACTGAATTGGAAATCGCCATGGGAAGTGCTTTTCAGGAAGAATATCAGTTAGGGGACAAGATAGAGATTTCTTCTGATAATGGTAAAGTAACTTATGAAATTGTCGGTTTTGTTCAAAGTGTAAACAATTCCGGTAATGTTTGTGAATTGACAGAAGAAGGGTACTTAAGGATAAAAAATGATGCAACTTTCCAATCTCTTTATTTGTATTTGGAAGAAGGAGTAAATGTAGAAGAGTTGATAGAAGAACTCGAAAATCATCATGGTACGGAAATTTTGCAAACAATCAATAATGTGAAAATGATGAAAACTACTTCGGATATGTATTCTGGTATTGTAAAAATAGCAGTAACAGCAGTACTTGTTCTTACAACTTTGATTATTTTCCTGATTTTATATGTAATTATTAAATCCATGATGATAAAGAACAGGCAGGAATTAGGAATTTATAAGGCAATGGGATATTCCAGCAGACAGCTGATATTTCAGATGGCAGGAAGTTTCCTTCCTGTAATAGGCGGTTCTTCGGTGGTGTCTGCAGTACTTGGCTGTATATATATGCCACACATTAATAATTTGATATTTTCCATGGTAGGGGCCATGAAAAATTATTGCGAAGTATCTTTCGGGGTTTTAATTTTGTTTGCTTTGATACAGACAGTAATTAGTTTTGTTCTTTGTATATGCTTGGCATTGCCTGTGAAGAAGATATCAGCATATTCATTGATAAAAGATGTATAGAAGTATCCGGTAAATGAAAACAGATAATATTACGAAAATATATATGGAGGAAATGAAATATGGATTTCGGAGCAAAATTAAAGGAAATTAGAAAAAATGAAGGATTATCCCAGGAACAATTGGCAGATAAAATAGGAGTGTCAAGACAGGCCATTACCAAATGGGAAACAGGACGGGCGCTACCAGATATGGAAAATATGATCATCCTGGCAGAAATTTTTAAAACAACCCTGGATGAACTGGTGTCTCAGGCTATACCGCAATATCAGAAAAAGAAGGAGGTATATACTAGTGAGACGGTTTATGATATCGATTGTTCTAAACATTTTGACATTCATTTTGGAGCTGCCCAAACCATTGTGATTTGTGGAGGGAAAGATGAAAAACTTCATGTGAAACTGGAATCGGAAACCATGGAAGATTTACATCAGGTTATAAAGGTAAAACTGGACGAACATAAAAATAAACTGGATGTGGATTGTATCAAACAAAAGGGATTAAGTAAGTACGAAATTGGAGAAGCTGTTTCTGTTACCATTACCTTGCCGGAAGGGTATACGGAGCATTGTGAATTGGCTGCAGATGCTAAAATGGTTTATATGACCGGACTTGCTTTAAAACGTCTGGAATATGACGGTGTGGCAGAACAGGTTTTTATTACAGAATGTAGTGGAAGCTTTGAATTTACTTCCAAATCAGATTATGAAATTACCATAGATGAGATACATGGTAGGTTGGAGATAAATCAATGGCGGGCAAATTGTATGGTTCATATAAAAGAAGGAGCCGATTGTAAATTGAAAAATACAGGAAGAAAATGTCAGGTTTATTGTCAGAAAAATGGTGAACGATGTGAATATACTTTTCCTGAGACAAGTGAAAATGAGCTTTGTGTTGCCGGAATTGGTTCGGAAATGATAGTGGACATTGTTTCATGAAATGATATAGATAAATAATAGGCTATGTGATAGATGTTTTGTTAGAAAATATTGGAAAAATATTTGGTAATATAACGAAAAATCTGTATAGGTAGTAAGGAAATTTAATACGTGCCGGATTGATAAGGAAAAAATACTACGAAAAATGAATAAAAATCCGTCAAATTTCAAAAAAAGATGGAAACTATTTGTTTTTCGTTGTATAATGATAGTATCTCTGAGAATGTGAAAAAAAGAAAGGAGGCACGTATGAAGATTCAGTTGCAGATTTGCGGAATTGTAATTTTGTCAATACTACTGTTTTTCTATCATGGGCAAAAAAGATTAAATTTACGTACGGAAATTGCTTTTTCAAGATGTTTTAATGGTGTTTTGATTTCTTTATTACTGGATGTTGTCTCTATTGTGTGTATTACATATATGGATTCCTTGCCGATGATTTTTGTGAAACTAATTTGTAAAATATATCTGGTTTCACTTGTTGCGGTGGTGTATTTAGCGTTGGTTTATGTTTGTGCAGACATTTGTTATGATGTGGCAAGGTATAAAAAAATTGCATGGGGTTATGGTATCTTTGTCCTGTTTTCAGCTGTTGCGATTTTAGTAACACCGATTGGTATTTATAGGAATATTGCCCAAAGGGATGTTCATTCATATGGAATTAGCATTTATGTTACATATTTTTGTGCCGTGGTTTTATTGCTTTCAATCTTTTATCAGCTTATGAAAGAAAGAAAAAAAATCAACCCCGTCAGAAAGAAGGCGATGTGGCTTTGGGTTGTTCTATGGTCCGTGGCAGCAGCGCTTCAGATAATTTTGGAAAATAAGGTGTTATTGCTTGGATTTACCGCAGCCATCGGAATGATGATTGTGTATCTGATGCTTGAGAATCCTATGGCTAATATCGACAGAAATACTGGTTTATATAATCAGAATGTGATGCTTCATTATGTCAGACAGCTATATGGAGAAAAGCAGGATTTTAGTGTATTATCCATTTCTTTTGAACATACGCCGGGAAATAACATTGTTACCAAGGCTGATTTAATGATGAGGACAGAGATTTTAAGATATCTTCAAAGTATACCTAAGGCAGTTGTATTTAAAAATGTAGAAGATGAACTTATTCTGATTTTCAAAGACACTAAGTGGGCTGAGGAAGGTGTTCTTCAGATTGTGGAAAGATTTTCGAAAGGATTTGGTTATGGCAATTTAGTGGAAGAGTCAGATTTTATAGAAAAAGAACGGGTTCCGAATTGCTATTATATTCATGTACCGAATGCAAATGTAGTGAAACAGGTGGGGGATTTATTCTATCTGATTCGTTACACTAGAGAGAACAGTACGGAATTAGATAATAATCGTCTTTTAAAAGTGAGCCAGAAGATGGTTGAGAAGATGTTTTGTGAAAAAGAAATTGAGAATATGATTTTTAGTGCTATGGAAAATGACAGGGTAGAAGTTTTCTATCAGCCGATCTATTCTACAAAAAAGCAGAGATTTACTTCTGCCGAGGCTTTGTGTCGAATCAGGGATGAAAAGGGAAATTTGGTTCCGCCTGGTGCTTTTATTCCGGTTGCTGAAAAGAATGGGATGATTTTACGATTAGGAGAAATAGTTTTTGATAAAGTTTGCAGATTTATCAAGGAAAATCGAGTAGAACAATATGGAATCCAATATATTGAAGTGAATTTATCTGTGGTTCAGTGTGCATTTGAAGGTTTGGCTTCAAGTTATATTGAAATTATGGAAAGGCATAGTGTAAATCCGCGGTTTATCAATCTTGAAATTACCGAGTCAGCATCATTGAGTGCGAAAATGACGATGTTAGAAAATATGAAGATATTAATGAATTATGGCGTTGTTTTTTCGCTGGATGATTTTGGAACCGGACAGTCTAATTTGAATTATATTGTGGACATGCCTGTAGATATTGTGAAATTTGACAAAGATATGATACGCGCTTACTTTGAAAATAAGAAAGCAAAGTATGTTATGGATGCAGCAATGCATATGATTCAGGGAATGAAATTAGAAATTGTTTCGGAGGGAATTGAAACTGAAAAACAGTTCGAAACCATGAAGAATTTACAGATTGCATATATTCAGGGATTTTATTTTTCTAAGCCTTTGCCGGAAGTGGAATATCTGGAATTTATGAATCGTGCATAAAAAAGAGAACGATTAGTGATAAAGGAATGCTAATCGTTCTTTTTGCATTTATTTTAAGTAAAATTAAGGTTGAAGTTCAGGCAGAAATAGTAACTATGGAGTTGCTGAACACGTGTAGGCAATAGCACTATTGGTGGAAGAGGGGCTTTTTTTTATAGAATGATTGAAAAGGAAGGGCATTTCTGATATAATAGTTCTAATAGTGAGTATAGATAAAGAAGGTGGTGTGCTAATGCAGATAAGAGAAAATGAAATTATATTACAAAAAAATGAATATGATGAAATTATTCAGGAAAACGAGAAGTTTTTAACTGCAGCAAGCATGGCTTTTTCAAGTATATGGGAGATAAACTTTGAAGATGGTTACATGAAGAAGTATTCGGAAAGTTCTGAATATATTTATAATCAGAATGATTATATGCATATCAGCCGGTATTACCTGAGAGAGTTAGATTATATTAATTATGAAGAACAAGAAAGGTTTGCTGCGGAAATGGAGCCTTCCGTGATACAGGAGGAACTAAAGAAAAGTCAGCAGTTAGTAAGAGAATACCGCTTGAAAAAATTTGATGGAAGATATTGCTGGACACAGTATATTTTAAAGAGAGTTTCTGATGATTATGAAAATGTGGTATTGCTTTTAAAGAGGAACATTCAGGATGAAAAGGATATGCAGGATAATTTGAAAGAGTCCCTGCAAAAAGCAGAATTCGGTAATCTTGAAAAGATGGACTTTTTATCAAGAATCTCTCATGAAATGCGTACGAGATTAAATGTAATCAGTGGTTTGACTCAATTGTCAAGAATGGTAGAGCCATCAGAAGAAATAAAAGAGAATTTGTATAATATCGAACAGTCTGCCAATGCCTTAAGTGATTTGATAAATCATGCCTTTGATTTCTCTATGATGGAAGAAGATAAGGTGCAATTACAGGCACAGAAATTTAATTTAAAAGATATGCTTCTTATGTTAGAACATGAGATGAAGGAGAAAAGCAGGGAAAGAGGATTAGAATTTATTCTGGAAGAAATTAAATTGCAACATTATATTTATCTTTTTGATCAGGATAAAATCATTCAGATACTAAAACATTTGATTGCAAATGCAGTGAAGTTTAATCGTGTGGGAGGTTATGTAAAACTCTCTGTAGAAGAAAAAGAAGTTAGGGATAATAAGGCATATATTACATATATCGTGGAAGATAATGGAATTGGAATGAGTGAAGAATTCCAAAAAACCCAGATGTACCATTTGTATCAACAGGAAAGAAATTCTAATTTGCCGGAGATTATGGGCGTGGGATTAGGACTGGCATTGACAAAGAGTATTGTGTCTTTGTTAGGCGGTGATATACAGGTTTCCAGTAAATTAGACAGAGGAACTAAGATTACAGTCACCATACCGCAACTTATTTGTGATGGTGAAGTATCTGTGGAACAAAATGTTCATCAGCAATATGATTTTTCAGGGAAAAAAGCATTGGTGGTTGAGGATAATGAGATAAATATAAATATTGTTAGTGCCTTTTTAAATCAGACAGGAATTGTTTATGATATTGCCAGAAACGGGGAAGAGGCAGTTTCGAAGTTCCGGTTGTCCCGAGAGAATGAATACAATGTAATATTGATGGATATTAAGATGCCAATTTTAAGTGGAACAGAGGCTGCAAAGCAGATTCGTTCCATGAATAGGGAAGATGCACTTACTGTTCCGATATTTGCTATGACAGCAAATGTATTGCAGGAAGATGTGGCGAAGGTATTTAGTTCAGGAATGAATGACCATATTTCAAAACCGATTATGATGAATGATTTATTTTATCGATTGAACCGGGTTTTGGGATAAGGAATACGATCTCTCTGGTGGCGGTTCGGGTTCTATATTTGAAAATTCCGGAATAGCATTTAGAGGATGAAGAAAAAAGAAGTGGAAAGGAAAAAATATGAAATTCCAAGAAAGAAAAATAGAGGAAATGCAGGTAAATCCCTTTCAATTGATAGGAAAGGAATGGATGCTTATTACTGCAGGCACTGAAGAAAAAGCAAATACCATGACAGCCAGTTGGGGTGGAATGGGAGTGTTTTGGGGCAAGAATGTAATTACTACATACATTCGGCCACAAAGATATACCAAACGATTTATTGATACGAATGATACATTTTCAGTTTCTTTTTTTAGTGAAGAATATAAGAAAATACTTGCTTATTGTGGAAAAGTATCAGGAAAAGATGAAGATAAAATAAAGAATGCAAAGTTATCAACCTGCTTTTATGAAGGTACTCCATATTTTGAAGAAGCAAAATTAGTATTTATTTGTAGGAAAATGTGTGAAGGAGAAATAAAACCGGAATTATTTATTGATAAAGAAGCAGATGAGAAGTGGTATCCGCAAAAAGATTATCACAGAATGTATATGGGTGAGATACTTGCCATTCTTGAAAAAACAGAAAAGACTGAATAATAAAAAGATATATGAGGTGCAAATCGAAGAATGCAGGAAGGAAAAAAACGACTACAAATTTTAACATGGATTTTAGCGTTTTCGGTTTTGTTTTATTTTGTGAATCGGCAGTACCATTTTGTTCACTTGAGTATTGAAGATGGAAAGATAAGATTTGTTTTTATGGAAGAGACCATTGATTCTATGGAAGAGCTGGCGAAGGAAGTAAATGCAAGACTGCAGGACGGAGAAGAAGAAGTGAACGTAGTCATCAAAGACATTACTGATGAGGAAATTGAAGAAATAAATTCTTATTTGGGAGGATTCTGGGGGGATGTTGTAACCTATGGAGTCACCAGTCATAAATCGACGGTTAAGAGAAATCTTCAGTTAGAATTGGAATTGTCAGATAATTATTACGTTTATCGTAATTATGTTTATGGTGAACCTATTCCGGGAAATATAAGTGGTGCAGAGGAATTGGTACTTAAAGTACGGATTGCGTTGGCAGAATGTTTGCGGCCTGGTATGACAGATTATGAAAAAGAACTTGCGATTTATGAATATATCTTAACACATTGTACGTATGGTTTTTTAGAGGAAAATACGGATGATTCCTATAATGTCTATGGGGCATTACTAAAAGGAAAAGCAGTATGTAACGGTTATGCGCAGGCGTTTATGCTCCTTTGTAGTTGTGCAGGTTTAGAAACCCAGATGATATATGGTGATGCCGGGGGAGAAAGTCATGCGTGGAATTGCGTAAAGCTGGATGGCGAGTGGTATATGGTAGATGTTACATGGGATGATCCGATACCGGATGTGTCAGGAAGAAAGTATTATGCATATTTTAATGTAACTTCTGATTATTTGAGGGTAAATCACATCTGGAACGAAGAATGTTTTCCGGAATGTACTGCCAAAAAGTATAATTATTTTTATTATAATGATTTAGTTTGTAAAGATGTTTCCGGATTGAAAGGGAAGATTGATACATTGTTAAGTGAAAAGAAAAATATTGAAATGCAGTTTCGTATAGAAAATATGGGGGAAAATATATCATTACAAAACATTGCAAATCAAGGTAATGTGCGCGAGATTGCATGGCAGGTTGAAAAAGCAGGTCCTGATGGAGTTATCTGGGTAGAAATAAAGGGAAGATAAGGAAGGGAATATACACATGAACAGAGTAGAATTTTTAGAAGGGTTAAATGAAGCGTTAAAAGGAGAAGTGGATTCGAAAGAATATCAGGAAACAATAAAGTATTATTCTGATTATATTGAAGCGAAAATGAGGGAAGGCTTATCGGAGGAAGAAGTAGTTGAATCTTTAGGTAATCCCAGATTGATTGCGAAATCTATTTTGCAGGCCCGGGAAAATAAATCAAAAGAATCCGGACGACAGGAACAAAACTATGAAAACAAATCTGCAAGAGCGGAATTTGACCTTGGAAAAGGATTTCGGGCAACACAGATGGAAGATGGAAGAATAGAATTTAATTATAAGAGATTTCGTTTGAATTCCTGGTATGGGAAACTGATTTTTGCCTTGATTGCGGTTTTTATCGTGGTTCTTTTGATTTGCATTACTTTTGGAGTTGCATATCTTGCATTTACAATATTACTTCCCGTTGCATTGGTAGCGGGGATTGTATACGTAATATATAGAATGTTAAAGTGAAGTTAAGTAGGAGAAATTGGTAGTACAGCCGGTAGAAGATGAGAACTACATTAAATCGTTACAATTGTTAAAAAAATAGATTCAATTAAAAAAAACAAAAAAATTCAAAAAAAACCTTGACATTTATCTGGAAACAGTATATACTCATATATGTGTTAAGGATATGGGATCTTAGCTCAGCTGGGAGAGCATCTGCCTTACAAGCAGAGGGTCACAGGTTCGAGCCCTGTAGGTCCCATTTAGAAAATGAATATGGCGAGATAGCTCAGTTGGCTAGAGCACACGGTTCATACCCGTGGTGTCGAGGGTTCGAATCCCCCTCTCGCTACTCTAAGGAAAGGTGTTGATTTATCAACGCTTTTTCTTTTTTTAAAGACTTATTTGGCAATATGTTTCGAATTTCCTGTTTTTGATTGTAGCGCCATGAAGGAATTCGGGTTTTCTATATTGCTTCTTTTTGAAGGGAGTTTTTTCATGGAAGCCTATACTGGTTTTGCAAAAGTATATGATGATTTTATGGATAATGTGAATTATGAACGTTGGACTTCTTATCTTGTGGAGAGAATGAAAGAGTTTGGAATTAAGGAAGGAATTCTTTTGGATTTGGGCTGCGGTACGGGTAAAATGACCAGGAGACTGTCTGAATATGGATTTGATATGATAGGGATAGACAATTCCTTTGAAATGCTTGATATTGCAAGAGAATCATCCGGAGGTGATCAGAGTATTTTGTATCTGCTTCAGGATATGAGAGAGTTTGAATTGTATGGAACTGTATGTGCAGTTACTGCTAATTGTGACAGTTTAAATTACATTCTGGAATATGAGGATTTGGTTCATGTATTTCGGCTGGTGAATAATTATCTTGATCCAAAAGGAATTTTCATTTTTGATGTGAATACCGAATATAAGTACAGAGAAATTTTATCAGATAGTACAATTGCGGAAGATCGGGAAGAAATAAGTTTCATTTGGGACAATTATTATTATGAAGATGAAAAAATGAATGAGTATGATTTGAAACTTTTTGTAAAGGAAGAAAATGGATTGTATCGGAAGCTACAGGAAACACACTATCAACGGGCATATACAGTAGAAGAGATTAGGAATGCCATAAAAGAAGCGGGGATGGAATTGATTGCTATATATGATGCTTTTACGAAAGAAGAGCCTAAAAAAGATTCCCAAAGACTGCATTTTATTGTAAGAGAAAAAGGCAAAAACATTGATATGTAGGAAATAAAAGGATTTATCAGAAAAAGGAGAAGAAAATGGATTATATTATTAGAGGAACAGCTGCTGAAGGGCAGGTACGTTTTTTTGCAACAACATCAAAAGAATTGGTTGAAACAGCAAGACAACTTCATAATACAAGTCCTGTGGCAACGGCGGCATTGGGAAGGTTGCTGACAGCGGGAGCTATGATGGGAAGTATGTGCAAAAATGATTCTGATGTGATTACATTACAAATTAAGTGTAGTGGGCCAATAGAAGGTTTAGTGGTGACAGCAGATTCTAAAGCAAATGTAAAGGGATATGTTTTTAATCCAGAAGTAATGCTTCCTCCGAGTGCAAAGGGAAAGCTTGATGTAGGAAGAGCGTTGGATTTAGGTGTGTTAAGTGTGATTAAGGATATTGGACTGAAAGAACCTTATGTAGGGCAAACTCATTTGGTTTCAGGTGAAATTGCCGAAGATTTAACCTATTATTTTGCTACGTCGGAGCAGATTCCAACTTCTGTGGCTTTAGGTGTATTGATGAATAAGGATAATACAGTAAGACAGGCGGGCGGTTTTATTATTCAGTTAATGCCTTTTGCAAGTGAAGAAGTGATTTCCGCTTTGGAAGAAAAACTAAAAGAATTTACCTCTATTACGTCATTAATGGATCAGGGGATGACACCAGAAGATATGATCAACCGGTTGTTAGGGGATTTTGGTGTTACAATATGGGACAAGGTAGATACTAAATTTGAGTGTAATTGTAGTAAAGAAAGAGTGGCTAAAGCTGTTATGAGCATTGGACGAAAAGACTTAACGGAAATGATAGAAGAAGGTGAGCCAATCGAGGTAAACTGCCATTTTTGTAATGAAAAATATAGTTTTAGTGTCGAAGAATTGAAAATGATGCTAAAATCATAATAAAGGATGTTAGAAAAAAGAGGCTGTTGCGGTGAATGGAAATAGCCAGTAAATCCCCACGAGTGTGGTGATTTACTGGCTATTAAGCGTACCATTAAGGTTTAGCTTATTCTATATATGCGTAACAGCCTTATTGAATTTATTTCTAGTTCTATTATTCTGTTGTTTCTTCGGAAGAAGGAGTCACTTCCGGGATGTCTTCAGTCAGGGATATATTAGCAGATTCGCTTTGTTCTGTTACGACTGGAGATTCCTCTGTTTCTTGTTCTTCTGGAGAGGTAATATGAATGGTTCGGTATTCCCTGTCGTGATTTTCTTCAAAAATCTGATCAGAAAAATCATCTGTATCAATATCATCTACATCCACGATTTCGTTTGTATCAGCTTTTTTTACATCCCACTGAAGTTTTTTCTCTTTGGCAAAATCTAGAGCTTTATTTTTTAGGTTGATTCCCTTGTCAAGGTAAGGTTTTAGTGGATTTTCATCAGAATTTTCTAAAATTTTAGATTCTTTAATCTTATCACGAAATACATACAAGGCACCACCGATTGCAGCGGTAGTAGTAGCTAAAAATAAAAGTTTGTTTGTTTTTTTTCCCATAATGAAATACCTCGTAAATTATTATAATTATAATAGTATCATAGGCAGAATTTATTTTCTGCCCTAATACTCTATATTATAGTATGTTTTGTATAAAAAATCAATTGACGTAAGAAAAAAAATAAGTTAAAATCTTCCTAAAAATAAGGGTGGCAGTGACCGAAACCAGAAGAGAAAAAGCAAAATATAAGAAAAGATACACAGTCGGCTTTCGTATCGCTACGAGCCGAACGCAGCGAAAGCGTGCCTGCGATGTTTTGATTCTTTTGAATTACTTTCACATAAAATATTATAGTTTTGCAATTACCTAATTATAGTAATAGGCAATTGCGAAACTAACAAAACTTATAATAAGTGATTCAAAAGAAACAAATACATAAGCAGGCGCTTGTTCAGCCGTCGGTACTTAATGAGCGACTTGTCGCGAATTTAGTACCGCTACGAGCTGAACGCAGCGAAAGCGTGCCTGCGATGTTTTGATTCTTTTGAATCACTTTCATATAAAATATTATAGTTTCGCAATCAACTAAATTATAGTAAAGAAAGAAGGAGAAAGAAATGTTTCAGTATTTTTATCCCCATGATTATAAAGATTCAACATATGAGATTAATTTTGAGGAATATTATAAAAAAGGGTATAGGGGAGTATTGTTTGATATTGATAATACTTTGGTCATGCATGGTGCGGATGCAGATGAAAAGGCAGAACAATTGTTTCGGGAACTGAAGAAAATAGGATTTTCCACCTGTCTTATTTCGAATAATAAAGAAGAAAGAGTAAAACGTTTTAATAAAAATATTAGAACAAAATATATTTTTAAGGCGGGAAAACCATTAAAGAAAAATTATATAAAAGCAATGGAAATGATGGGAACCAATCCTAAAAATAGTATTTTTGTAGGAGATCAGATTTTTACAGATGTAATCGGTGCGAAAAGGTGCGGGATGCATTGCATACTTGTAAAACCGATAAATCCTAAGGAGGAAATTCAAATTGTATTAAAACGCTATTTAGAAAGACCTATTATTAAATCCTACGAAAAATATAAGCAAAAAAGTGAAAGTAATATCTCATAAAATAAAAATTGGAATGTTTCTATTGTAAAATGTTGGGGCAAAAGGTATTTTATCCCTATTATTATGATAATTTGTAATAACAAATTTTACACATCTGGTATAGTTTTTTCGTGCATTTTATGAGTGGATATGGTATAATATTACTAATAAACCAAAGAAATGGAGAATCATATGAGAAACATTATTTTAATTGGTTTTATGGGTGCGGGAAAGACAGCAGTTGGAAATCGGCTTTCGAAGCAGCTTGGTTACGAATATATTGATACCGATCAATATATCGAAGAAAAGGAAGGAATGACGATTTCTAATATTTTTGCTGAAAAGGGAGAAGAGTATTTTCGAAATCTGGAAACAGCGGTAATAAAAGAACTGATGTTGAGAGATAAGCCTACTATTTTTTCAACGGGAGGAGGAATGCCCCTTAGAGAGGAAAATGCGCAGCTGCTAAAGGAATTGGGCGTTGTAGTATATTTAAAGGCTGTGGCGGATACGATTTATAACAGGGTAAAGGGTGACACGAAGCGACCATTGTTACAGTGTGACGATCCGAAGCAAAAGATTGTTGATTTATTAAAGATACGTAATCCAAAATACGAAGCAGCATGTAATTATGCGGTTTGTGTAGATCATAAAGATATCCGGACGGTGGCACAGGAAGTGGCAAAATTACTATAAGAAGGTGGGTAAATGAATCATTTAGAAAGAGTACATCGGCTTTTAGGAGAGAGAGAATTAGATGCTGTCGTAATAATGGAAGCGAATTGTTTAAGATATTTTTCTGATTTCACAGGTGGTGAGGGCACCTTGGTTGTGGGAAAAGATTATCATATTCTTTATACAGATTCCAGATATGTGGAAAGTGCATCATATGAGGCGAAGTGCTTTGAAGTCAGGGATATCGGAGGAAAAAAGTATTCAGAATGTATTGCTGAAATTTTTAAAGAGAAAGAAGTACATAAAGCAGGATTTGAAGGAAATACTATACTATTAAGGGATTATCGCCGGATGACAGAGGCGGTACCGGAAGTTCTTTGGGAAGATATTAGCTCTGATATTGAAAAAATCAGGATGATAAAAGATTCTGTGGAAATTGTAAATATTGAGCGTGCAGAGGCTATTGGAGATTTGGCGTTTAATAGAATTCTTAATTTTATCAAACCGGGGGTTACCGAAAAAGAAATTGCCATGGAACTGGAACGGATTATGAAGGAGAATGGGGCATCCGGACTGAGTTTTGAAACCATTGTGGCATCCGGAACCAATAGCTCCATGCCGCATGCCAATGTGACGGACAAAGAAGTGGAATATGGGGATTTCATCATTATGGATTTTGGTTGTAAATTTGAAGGTTATTGTTCTGATATGACCAGAACTGTAGTGGTAGGCAAGGCTAATGAGGAACAACGTAAGATTTATCAGACTGTGCTTGATGCTCAGAAGGCAGCATTAGAAGTAATCAAAGAAGGTATGGTGTGTTCTGAAGTGGATAAAGTAGCCAGAGACCTGATTGCAAATGCCGGTTTTGGAGAATGTTTTGGTCATGCATTAGGACATAGTGTAGGATTAGAAATTCATGAAGTTCCAACTTTGTCCAGACGATGCAGTGAGGTTTTGAAAGAAAACATGTTAATGACAGTGGAACCCGGAATTTATTTACCGGGCTTTGGTGGGGTAAGAATTGAAGATTTGGTTTTAGTTACAAAGGACGGATATAGGAATCTTACTTACTCCCGAAAAGATTTGGTAGAATTATAAGGAAGATAATAAAAAAACAGTTGAAAAAGAAGAAAAATTATTATAGAATAATGAAAGACACTGTGTGAGAAACACGATATTTAAGGAGGAACTTAATTAATGGTAACAGCAGGCGATTTTAGAAATGGTCTTACAATCGAATTAGAAGGAAATGTGTATCAGGTAATTGAATTTCAACATGTTAAGCCAGGGAAAGGTGCAGCTTTTGTCCGTACAAAGTTAAAGAACATTAAGAGTGGTGGAGTCGTAGAAAAGACTTTTCGACCAACTGAAAAATGTCCTCAGGCTCACATTGAAAGACAGGAAATGCAGTATTTATATTCTGATGGTGAATTGTTCCATTTTATGAATACAGAAACTTTTGACCAGATTGCATTAAACGCAGATGCAATTGGAGATTCACTTAAGTTTGTAAAAGAAAATGAAATGGTTAAGATGGTTTCTCATAATGGAGAAGTATTTGCAGTGGAACCACCATTATTTGTAGAATTATTAATCACAGAATGTGAACCTGGTGTTAAGGGGGATACTGCTACAGGTGCTACGAAACCTTGTGTTGTAGAAACAGGCGCTACTCTTTATGTACCGTTGTTTGTAAATCAGGGTGATACAATTAAGATTGATACTCGTACAGGAGAATATTTGTCCAGAGTATAATCCCTAAAGACGAAGCGGTGAAGAATAGCTTGGTCTGAAATAAAAAAATAGAATATTAGTCCTGTTTAAACAGTGATGTGTATTATCCACAAATCCGTAATGTAAATATGGGTTTGTGGATTTTTTTTGTCATATTACAAATCTATTCTCATATATTATATAAGGAGCTTGAAAAGTGAAAATAAGGAGAGAATATATGGACAAACTGGAATTGCTTCATCACATTTTTCCTAAAAACATACAAGATATATTAGAAAAGGCGCCGATTACATATTATAAGCTGCAGGAAGTGCGGCTTAGGGTGAATGAACCACTTATTATAATTTATGACAACAAGGAATACCTGTTTGGTAAAGATGGACGAATGGAAAGGCAGTGTAAATTACCATATATTGTAACTGCAACCGAGATAAAAGAAACATTGGAATATGTAAGTAGTCATTCTCTTTATGCGTATGAAGATGAAATCAGACAAGGATTTATTACGGTTCAGGGAGGGCACAGGGTAGGAATTGCAGGAAAAGTGGTTATGGAAGAAGGAATCATAAAAAATGTAAAGTATATTTCGTTCTTAAATATTAGAATTTCCCATCAGGTTTTAGGATGTTCGGATGACATTATGCCATATATAACAAAAAGTAATGAAATCTATCATACCTTGATTATTTCTCCGCCAAGATGTGGAAAAACGACTTTACTTAGGGATATGATTCGAAGTATTTCTAATGGTTTTGAAGAGTTTCAGGGGGCTACCGTTGGGGTGGTGGATGAAAGGTCAGAAATAGGTGCCTGCTTCTTAGGAGAGCCACAAAATGATTTAGGAATCCGGACGGATGTTTTGGATTGCTGTCCAAAAGCGAAAGGAATGCTAATGTTAATACGTTCCATGTCTCCACAGGTAATTGCCGTGGATGAAATTGGACATAGAGAGGATTTAGAGGCAATAGAATATGTAATTAATTGTGGATGTAAGTTAATTGCAACGGTTCATGGCAATTCCATTGATGATATAAAATCAAAACCATTGCTACGAAAATTAGTGCAGGAAAGAGTATTTGAACGGTATATCATTTTGAATAATTTAGATCATATAGGTAATATCTCCGATATTTTTGATTCACAAGGGAATCAGTTATATCATGCTTAAAATATTAGGAGCATGTTTTTTGGTGGTGGGAGGTTACTTTTGGGGCGAGAGTATTGCAGGAAAAAAAAAGAAGCGATATCAGCTTCTTTTGGAGTGGTCACAAATTCTAATGGACATTGAAGGAGAAATACGCACCATGGCAACTCCACTGCCAATACTGTTGATTGAAATTGGAGAAAAAAGTAAAAGTGAAATCGGGGATATTTTAATTGAAACCGGAAATCGGATGCAGCGGAGAGAACATTTAAGTTTTTCGGAAATTTGGGAGGAGGAGTTAAAAAAAGTAAATATAGAGGTGGAAAAGGATGAACTGGATAGAATGATTTCGGTGGGAAAGAATCTTGGATTTTTGGATAAATCACAACAAGTTTTATTTTTACAACAGAGCCGTCAGGAACTTAAAATTCCCATTGAAACTGCATTTATGCAATGGAAGGATGCAAAAGGATTTTATGAAAAGATTGGAATTTTAGCAGCAAGTATGATGGTTATTATGCTGCTTTAATGGTTTGGGGGAGTAACATGACAATCGAATTGATTTTTAAAATTGCTGCAGTAGGAATATTGGTTACAATTCTAGGACAAGTACTGAAACATTCAGGGAGAGAGGAACATTCTTTTTTAATCAGTCTGGCAGGGTTGATTATTGTATTATCCTGGATTGTACCATACATTTACGAATTGTTTCAAAATATAAGAAAATTATTTGAGATTTAATCCTTCTTTATCCTAAAAATAACGGAGGCGGATATGGTTAAAATCATCGTTGTTGTGCTGATTTGCGCACTGGTCAGCGTATTATTAAAAACATACAAACCCGAAATTGCCATTTTCTTTACTTTAGCGGTTTCTTTGTTTGTTTTATGCTATCTGGTAACAGAGTTAGAAGAAATCATAGAAGTAATAAAGACTTTTGGAGATAAAGCAAAGATTCCTGCAGCATATATGAGTATTTTATTAAAAATGGTTGGAATTTCATATTTATCTGAATTTGCGTCTTCTTTATGCAAAGATGCCGGACAAGGTACACTAGGAACTAATATTGAAACTGTAGCAAGAGTCAGTATGCTGATTTTAAGCATTCCTGTTTTAAGATCTATATTAGATTTTATAGAAGAGATCATATGAGGGTGGCGTCAAAAGGTATTTTGGCACCATGATACCTACGATTTGCTCCGCACCTTGTGATCCAACAATTGTGGAAGTTATGTTGGAATGGGGAAATTTGTTGGTAGGGAGAAGCACGACATAATGAAAGGTGAGGGGATGTCTTGAAGAAAGTACTTTTTTACATTTTATTATTGACCATATTACGAATTCCAACGGATATTTATGCTGGTGAAACAGGAGATTCCGCTACAGAAATTGATTTTAGCGAGTGGGAAGAAGCCATAAAAGAAAGTGGGATTTTAGAGGAAGATATTGATATTGAAGAAATTTTTTCTTTGTTGTCTCAGGGAAAAACGAAAGAAGTAGGGAAAAAGTTAATAACGGGTGTAAAAAATATACTGTTTGGAGAAATAGGAAAACAAAAAGAAATTTTGGTATCCCTATTTTTTTTATTGTTGATTGCAGGCATTTTTCAGACATTAACCCAAAGTTTTCAAAATGGCTTAACCAGTCAGACTGGATTTTATGTCACTTATTTACTGATATTTTCCTTGTCTTTTTCCGCTTTTTATGCCAGTTGTCAGGTGGTTCTAACGGTATTGGAGCAAATGATTGGTTTTATGAAGGTAGTGGTACCGGTGTATTGTCTTTTTGTGGCATTATCCTCAGGGCAGGAGGTAGGGAGTGGGATGTATGAACTCCTGTTTTTGGTTTTATTTGGATTGGAGTGGCTGATAAAAAATATAATTTTTCCGATTATTAAGATTTACGTTGTTTTTTCTATGTTAAAGGAGCTTTCGGAGGAACTAAAATTGGAACGTCTTTGTAACATGCTAAAAAACGTCATACAATGGATTTTAAAAGCGGTTATGGTGTTTGTATTAGGACTTTCTACGGTACAAAATATGATTCTTCCAACCGTGGAGGGGGTAAAATATTTAGCTGTTCAAAAATCCATAAAAGCCCTTCCTGCTGGAGAGGCGGCCTTGGCAGCCGGAAATTTTCTGACAGGGAGTGCCGTTGTGATAAAAAATAGCATAGGTATTACTGCAATGATCCTTCTTTTATTTTTGTTATTAATACCTTTCGTTAAAATTGGCACCATGCTTTTGGGATTTATGGGATTAGGGGCGGTAATGGAACCAATCTGCCAGAAAGGTTTGATTCAGGTTCTGGAAAGTGTTGCTTCCGGGGGGATTTTACTTTGGAAAATGATTTCTACTGTGGTGGTGATTTTTCTGGTAAGTATTTGCATGATTACTTTTGCCACCAACATACGGTTGTATGGGATATAAACCGGGATATGTTTTGAATGATTATGGATAAAGATTGGTTAGGGATAGGAGTTGGGTATGGGAAATGAATTACTGACATATATAAAGGGTATTTTATGCTATGTTTTGTTTTCAAGTCTGTTGATTCAGATGTTTCCAAAAACTAAGGATAAGAAGTATTTGCAACTTACGATTGGATTGATTTTTTTATATCTTATAATGAAACCGGTTTTGTCCTTTTTAACAAATTATGATGAGATTCTAAGTTCAGAATATTTTTCTGTGGATTTTGACAGTGATTTTTTGTTGGAACAGCAGGAGGAATTTGATACACAGACAGGAGTTGTCTTAATGAATCATTTGGAAAAACAGATGGAGTTAATGGGGTATGAAAATGCAGGTCTTGTTATGAAAAAAAGTGGAACAGAATGGGTATTGTATGTTGAAGTAAAGGAGAATTTAAGTCAGGACTGGGAAGAGGAGAAAAAAAACTTAAAAAATATAATAAGTAACTTCTATAATCTGGATGAAGATAATATAAATATAGAAATTAGGGGATAATAAGTGAAAATAAATGAGAATAGCAAAATTATAGTATGGATGAAAGAAAACAAAAAAGTTTCAGTTTTTGTTTTGGCAGGATTGTTATTATTGGTACTTGCAATTCCCACCAACAACAAGAAAGAAAAGGATGAGGTAATATCTTCTGTGGAGTTGGAAGAAGAGGATTATTGTAATGAACTAGAAGAAAGAATGGAAGAAATACTTGGTAAAGTGGAGGGTGTTGGAAAGGTAGAAGTAATGATAACCTTGAAAAACAGTAAGGAACAGGTGATAAATAAAGATACACCATTAAGTAGTACAAAAAATGTAGAGGAGAGAGAAGGGGAAAAAAGCGAAAGTGAAAGCATAGATCAGGGGGAAGAAACGGTATTAGTAAGTATTGATGGAGACAGTGTTCCTTATGTACTGAAAGAATATTCACCGACAGTAGAAGGGGTGCTGATTATTGCTGAGGGAGGAGATGATGCGGCTGTAAAAATAGCGTTGATTGAATCTACAACGGTGCTTTTAAATGTTCCATCACATAAAGTAGCTGTGTTAAAAATGGTGAAATCATAAAAATGGAGGTATTAGTGTGAAAGAAAAATTTAAGCTAAAAAAATTGGTGAAAAAAAACCAGGTAATTGTAAGTGCTTTGGCGTTGATGATAGCGATGGCAGGATACATGAGTCTTTCAGATAAAAATATTCCAATAAATGAAGAAAGCAGTGAAGAAGATAGCTTGGAGGTGGTACATAGCAACGATATTTCAAATGGGGATTTGGCTTCTTATGAAGGGGCTGATGGAAACCATGATGATAGCGAAGTAAGTGATGTGGTGATGGATAGTGTGACTCCGGACAATGAGGAGGAAATCGGTCAGGCTGTATTTACCAGTTCTGGTGATGTGGCGGGATTTTTGGCTGGTGCAAAGCTTGAGAGGGAACAGGCAAGGGCAAAATCAAAAGAAACATTGGAGTCAATTATTTTTAATGATACTCTCAGTGAGGAAGAAAGGGCAGGTGCCATTGAACTGGAAAATGAACTTGCAAAAAATATAGAGATGGAAGTTGCAATTGAACAACTTTTGGGAGCGAAAGGATTCCAAAATACCATTGTGTTTATTGAAAATGATACTGTGGATGTTATGGTAAAATCGAATCAGTTAAGTGAAGAACAAAAAGCACAAATCGAAGAAATTGTTACCAGAAAAACAGGAATGCCTTTAAGTCAGATTGTAATTTCAACTATAAAAACCCAGGAAGAGTAAAGAGAAAAGCATATCATGGTTCGGAATAGACGGATTCTTTCGAAAAATGATAAATAAAACACATTTACGAATGCAATTTTTTTTGATATAATGATAAGAAATGTAAATGAGATACAAAGGCAGAAATAATCTGCCATTTTATGGAGGTTAAAATATGGGCGTAACTATGAATAGAGAAGCGGAACCAAAAAACATTATTCATCTGAATTCTAATGGAAAAAAAGGTGATGTGCAGATAGCGGATGAAGTGATTGCAGTGATTGCAGGACTTGCAGCAACAGAAGTAAAAGGTGTATCTAAGATGTCAGGTAATATTACCAAGGAAATCATCAGTAAACTTGGCATGAAAAATCTTTCAAAAGGTGTAAAGGTTTCTTTTCAGTCAAATCAGCTGATGGTTCAGGTAGCCATTGTTTTAAAATATGGATATAGTATTCCAAAGGTAAGTTCCATGGTGCAGGAAAAAGTAAAAACTGCCATTGAGAATATGACCGGAATTACGGTGAAAGAAGTATCGGTTCATATTTTGGGAATTGATAAGGAAGAGTAAATAGATGACTGATGCAAGGTGGCAGGAATTTGCAGGTATCAGAAGTCACAATGCCTATTATTTTGATATTTTTAGAATGAAGTGTACGTAAGAAGGAAAGAAGTTAGAAAGGAAATCGTCATGACGCGAAGAAGCTTAAGAGAAAATGTATTTAAAGCATTATTTAGAATGGAGTTTTCAGCTCCGGAGGAAAAAGAAGAACAGCTTGCTTTATTTTTAGAGTATGCCACATGGTACGACGAAGAGGATGAAGCAAACGAATTAAAACCTTTATCTCAAAAGGCTCATGATTATATTTCTAATAAAACCAGAAATATAATGGATAAACTGGATGAAATTGAT
Source organism: Lachnospiraceae bacterium (assembly GCA_045124495.1). Taxonomy (GTDB): domain Bacteria; phylum Bacillota; class Clostridia; order Lachnospirales; family Lachnospiraceae; genus RGIG1668. The sequence continues at coordinate 29,301 of JBGVLX010000102.1, read as the reverse complement.
AAAAAACTAAAGGAAAATTCTAAAAGCTGGGGTCTAGAACGAATTGGAAAAGCGGAACTTACGATTTTACGGCTGGCAATTTATGAAATTCTCTTTGATGAAGAGGTTCCTAATAAAGTTGCTGTAAATGAAGCTGTGGAACTGGCAAAGATATACTGTAAAGAAGAAGCCGGAGCTTTCATCAATGGAGTGTTGAGCAGTCTGATGTAAGGAGTGTAAAAGATGGAAAAAGTCTTTAAGGTTACACAGATTAATACGTATATAAAGAATTTGTTTTTAGCGGACTATCTGTTAAATAAAGTTCAGGTAAAGGGTGAAGTATCGAATTGTAAATATCATTCTTCCGGGCACATATATTTTACGTTAAAAGATGAGGGGGCTGCCTTAAAGTGTATTATGTTTGCCTCTTCTAAAACTTCCGGATTGAATTTTAAAATGCAGGATGGGCAAAGTGTGATTGTTTCTGGAAGTATCAAAGTATTTGAACGGGATGGGGTATTTCAGCTTTATGCAAATCAGATTAAACTTGATGGTGCCGGAAACTTATATGAGCAGTATGAAAAAATCAAGCAGAAACTTTATGAGGAAGGTCTGTTTGATTTCGAAATAAAAAAAGAAATTCCTGCATATCCGAAGAGGGTAGGAATTGTAACGGCGAAAACAGGAGCAGCCCTCCAGGATATTTTAAATATTGCAAAACGTAGAAATCCTTATGTTCAATTGATTTTGTATCCTGCGAAAGTTCAGGGAGAAGGAGCTGCAAAGACCATAGTAGAAGGAATACAGACCTTAGATCAGATGTCGGTGGATACGATTATCATAGGACGTGGCGGTGGTTCTATCGAGGATTTATGGGCATTTAATGAAGAAATGGTAGCAAGGGCCATTTATGCGGCAAAGACGCCGATTATATCAGCGGTTGGTCATGAGACGGACAATACCATATCAGACTATGCAGCAGATTTAAGGGCTCCTACTCCTTCGGCGGCCTGTGAGCTGGCGATACCGGATGTGGTTTCAGTAGAGAAAACCCTTATGTTATACCAGGATAAAATGAAAAGGCTCATGCATAGGATACTTGAAAGTAAGAAAACGGAATTATCCATGCTTAGTGCGAAATTAGAATATTTAAGTCCTAAAAACCAATTGATAGAAAAAAGGTTGCTTTGTGACCGTTTTTATGACCGGTTGGAGTCTGTTATGGGGCAGAAGGTAAAAAAATATCGTCATCAATGTGAGATTTTAACAGAACGATTAAATGGAGCCTCCCCTACGAATAAGCTGAAAAAAGGTTATGCCTATATTACGGATAAAAATAATCAGCCGGTGTTGTCTGCTACCTCCCTTAAGGAAGAAGAGAACATCACGCTTTCTTTTTTGGATGGACAGATAGATGCTTTAGTAAAATCAAAAAAAATGTACGAGGAATGATGATATGGCAAAGGCAAAGATTGAAGATAAATTTGAACAGATTAACGCAATCATTGAAACATTAGAACAACCGGCAACATCACTTACGGAATCGTTAAAACTATACACTCAGGGGGTAAAAATTTTAAAGGAATGTAATGATGAACTGGACAAAGTGGAAAAACAGTTGATTATTCTGGATGGGGAAGAAGAAAATGTTTGATTTGGAAAAGAGTGTGCAACAAACAGAGTGTGTTATTCGTAAATATCTTCCGAAAGAGGAAGGATATCAAAAAACAATCTTTAAAGCAATGAATTATGCAGTAAACGGTGGAGGGAAAAGACTCCGCCCTATTTTAATGTTGAAAACTTTTGAAGGCTTTGGTGGAACAGGTGAGGTGATTGAGCCTTTTATGGCTGCAATTGAAATGATACATACCTATTCCCTGGTGCATGATGACTTGCCGGCATTAGATAATGATGAGTATCGAAGAGGACGTAAAACTACCCATGTGGTTTATGGACATGCTATGGGTATTCTTGCCGGCGATGCATTATTAAACTATGCCTTTGAAACTGCAATGAAAGCTTTTGAACTAGATGATTTGGATGTGGTAAGAAGGGCATTCGAGATTTTAGTGAAAAAACCTGGGGTATATGGAATGATAGGTGGTCAGGTAGTTGATGTGGAAAAAAGCGGGACAGCTATGGATAAAGATGAATTAGAATTTGTTTTTCGCTGTAAGACAGCTGCATTAATCGAAGCTGCCATGATGATTGGAGCCATTTTAGGCGGGGCCTCCAAAGAAGAACAAAGAAAAGTGGAACAGATTGCCAGAAACATTGGGATTGCCTTTCAAATTCAGGATGATATTCTGGATGTTACCAGCACAACTTCTGAGTTGGGAAAACCGGTTCACAGTGATGAACGGAATCAAAAAACAACTTATGTAACTTTATATGGAATGGAACGGGCGAGGCAGGATGTAATTACTTATTCTAATAATGCAATAGAAGAAATAAAAACATTACAGGGTCATCATGAGGAATTGATTTCACTTGTTTCTTTGATGATAAACAGGAAAAAATAGAGGTGAAGGTTATGGGAATCTTAGAGCAAATCAAAGGCCCCAATGATATAAAAAAGGTAAAGACAGAATCTTATGAGCGACTGGCAGAGGAAATCCGTGGTTTTTTATTGGAACATATCAGTCAGTCTGGCGGACACCTTGCTTCGAATCTTGGAGTGGTGGAATTAACCATGGCATTGCATATTGCCATGGATTTTCCTGAGGATAAGCTTATTTTCGATGTAGGTCATCAGTCTTATACTCATAAAATCTTAACAGGAAGAAAAGATCAGTTTGATACCTTAAGGCAATTAGATGGAATGAGTGGATTTCCAAAAAAACATGAAAGTTCTTGTGATATTTTCAATACCGGCCATTCCTCAACTTCTATTTCTGCGGCCCTTGGCCTTGCAAAGGCCAGAGATATAAAGGGGACAAAAGAAAAAATCGTGGCGGTGATTGGAGATGGAGCCTTAACCGGGGGAATGGCATTTGAAGCATTGAATAACATGGCAAATTTGAAATCAAATTGTGTCATTGTATTAAATGATAATGAGATGTCTATTTCTGAAAATGTGGGGGCCATGTCTAAATATCTTAGCGATGTCAGAGTCGGAAAAGCATATAATGAATTTAAGGTGGGAGTAGAAAAAACATTACGGAAAATACCAAAAGTAGGGGATAATCTTGCAAAAACAGTAAAACGTTCCAAGGATAGTATTAAGCAGTTGTTTGTTCCCGGAATGTTTTTTGAAGATATGGGGATTACCTATGTGGGTCCTATTGACGGACATGATTTGGAAAGAATGGTAGAAACGTTTCAGGATGCTTTTTTATTAGAACGCCCAATTTTGGTTCATGTTGTGACGAAAAAGGGAAAGGGATATCGCTATGCTGAAAAACACCCTGCTTATTTTCATGGAGTGGAACCTTTTGAACTTGAAACAGGAAAATCAAAGGTTCCAAAGAAACAGATTTCTTATACTGGTGTATTTGCAAAGAAAATGTTGGAATATGGTGAAAAGTATCCAAATCTGGTTGCAATTACTGCTGCTATGCCGGATGGAACGGGATTACAGAAATTTAAAGAGGTGTATCCAGAGAGGTTTTTTGATGTAGGAATTGCGGAAGAACATGCGGTTACATTTGCAGCAGGATTAGCGGCAGCAGGAATGAAGCCGGTAGTGGCTATTTATTCTTCATTTTTGCAAAGAGCTTATGATCAGATTTTACATGACGTGTGTCTTCAAAATTTGCCGGTAGTATTTGCGGTAGACCGGTCCGGGCTTGTAGGAGCAGATGGAGAAACGCATCAGGGAATTTTTGATACTGCATATCTAAATAGTATTCCGAATCTTACGGTTCTGGCGCCAAAAAACAAACCGGAAATGAAGAAAATGCTGGATTTTGCAATGGAGTTTCAGGCTCCGATTGTCATAAAGTATCCACGAGGTGAGGCTAGTCTTGTTTTAGAAAAACAAGTGAATGAGGTTCGCTATGGAAAATGTGAAGTGATAGAACAAGGCAAGGAAATAGCTATATTATCCGTGGGAAACATGATGGATCTGGCTGTTGAAGTGACAGAAATTTTAAAAGAAAATGGAATCCAGCCTACATTGGTAAATGTTCGTTTTATTAAACCTTATGACGAAGAACTGCTTATGGAACTTACGAAACAGCATTCATTCATTATTACGATAGAAGAATCGATTCATCAGGGAAGTTTCGGACAGTCCGTGAACAGTTTTTATATGGAACAAGGGTTGAAAGTAAAGGTGCTAAATTTTGATTTAAAGGATCAGTTTATCGAACAGGGTAAAGTTGAAGAATTAAGAAGACGCCATGGGTTAGAAAAAACTCAGATTACAAAAGAAATTCTTAGCAATATGAAGGATGGAAAAAACAATGGGTAAAGAACGTTTGGATGTACTTTTGGTGGAGCAGGGGTTTGCTGCTTCTAGAGAAAAGGCGAAAGCTATCATTATGTCTGGAATCGTATACGTAGAGGGACAAAAAGAGGATAAGGCCGGCTCCACCTTTTTGCCAACGGCAAAGATTGAGGTCAAGGGGGCTACCTTAAAATATGTCAGTCGTGGTGGAGTGAAATTGGAAAAAGCTATGAGTCACTTTGATATTTCATTAGAAGAAAAAATATGTATGGATGTGGGAGCGTCCACAGGTGGATTTACAGATTGTATGCTTCAAAACGGAGCTTGTAAGGTGTTTAGTGTGGATGTGGGACATGGACAGCTGGATTGGAAGTTAAGGCAGGATGAGCGGGTTGTCTGTATGGAAAAAACCAATATTCGCTATGTTACGAAAGAGGATATAAATGAGGAACTTGACTTTGCTTCCATTGATGTTTCGTTTATTTCCCTTACCAAGGTGTTAGGTCCGGTATATGAACTGTTAAAAGAGAAGGGACAGATTGTGTGTCTTATTAAACCTCAGTTTGAGGCTGGAAGAGAAAAAGTAGGAAAAAAGGGAGTAGTAAGAGATATTAAAGTACACCATGAGGTAGTTGAGCAGATTGTTGAGTTTAGCAAGGAACATGGTTTAAAACCTTTGCATCTTGAATTTTCCCCCATTAAAGGTCCGGAAGGCAATATAGAATATTTACTGCATGTGGAAAAAACCAATGTGGAACCGGATTATGTAATCCCTTTTTCTATTGATGAAGTAATTCGTAAGTCACACGAAACCTTGTAGTCGATGATAGATAGGAAAAGGAAGAGGATAGGATGAGACGCTTTTTGATTATTACCAACACAGATAAAGACAAAGATTTCGCTGTAACAAATCAGATTAAATCCTATTTAGAGAAATGTCATTGCGAAACAAGTCTTTGTACAGATATTTATGACGAAGCATATTTGCAGGAGGACGGTGAAAAGAAAATAGAAGGCGAATTTGAAGCAGCCATAGTTTTAGGTGGTGATGGCACTATATTAAGAGCCTGCCGGGTTCTGAGACAGAAAGAGGTTCCTATTTTGGGAGTAAATCTTGGAACGGTTGGTTTTTTAGCGGAAATTGAGCCTGAATTTGTTATGGAAGCTCTCCAATTTGTAGTGGAGGGAAATTATAAATGTGAAGAAAGAATGTTGTTAGAAGGCAACGTTTATCATGAAAATAAGCTTGTGTTCCAGTCCTTTGCATTAAATGAAATTGTGGTTAGCAGAAGTGGTTTTTCGAGAATCATTGAATTGAAATTAACTGCAGGAGATGAGCTTTTAGATGTTTATGAGGCGGATGGTGTCATTGTTTCTACCCCAACCGGATCTACAGGATATAATTTATCTGCGGGTGGTCCTATTGTAAGTCCTAAGACAAGCCTGATTTTAGTGACGCCTATTTTATCGCATTCTCTGATTTCAAGAAGTATTGTGCTATCTAGTGAAGAGGAAATCGTAATTGAAGTAGGAAGAGTAAGAAAAACCCAGCTAGAAGAAGCAGTGGCCACTTTTGATGGACAAATGGGGCAGGAACTTTCCCCTTTAGACAAGGTTGTGATTCGAAAAGCCAGGGAAACGGTACGTCTGATTCATTTCGGAAATGTCAGTTTTTATGAAATTGTAAGGAATAAACTATACGGCCGAAAGACTTTGGGAAACGGGGGAACAAAGAATCGTGAAGAGTAAAAGACAGGCAAAAATGATAGAAATCATTGAGCAAAATAACATTGAAACACAGGATGAATTGGCAGAAAGACTTTTAGAAGCCGGGTTTGTGACAACTCAGGCTACTATTTCAAGAGATATACGGGAATTAAAGCTGACAAAGGTTTCAGATGGAAATGGAAAACAAAAATACATCATGCTGAAAAATCAGGAGTCAGATCATGTTAATAAATTAGCCAAGGTGATGAGGGCAGGAATTATCGGAATTGATACTGCAGAAAATCTGGTTATTATCAAGACGGTTTCCGGTGTTGCCATGGCAGTGGCGGCAGCCCTTGACAACAGTGAAATAGAAGGTATGGTTGGATGCATTGCAGGGGATGATACTATTTTTTGTGCCATTAAAACAAAAGAAATGGTAGAGGATGTGGTGAAAATCATTGAAGAAATGGCATTTCACTAGTCTAACTGATTAGAGTAAGAAACGGAGGAAACAATGCTATATCATTTACATGTAAAAAATTTAGCATTAATTGATGAGATTGAAATAGATTTTCATGATCACTTAAATATTTTAACCGGAGAAACCGGCGCAGGTAAATCCATTATTCTAGGCTCCATTAATCTTGCATTAGGTGCAAAAGCCAGTGCGGATATGATTCGGAGTGGAGAAGAAGAGGCATTAGTAGAACTGGTTTTTATAGTAGAAAAAGAGGAAACGATTCAAAAATTAAAAAATCTTGATGTGAGTATCAAGGAAGATGGTCAGGTAATTATTTCTAGAAAAATCACAGAAAAAAGAAGCATTTGTAAGATTAATGATGAAACAGTAACGATAGGAAAATTAAAGGAAGTGGCTTCTTTTCTTTTGGATATTCATGGACAGCATGAACATCAGTCCTTGTTAAAAAAAGACTATCATTTGGAAGTTTTAGACCGGTTTGCATTTTCTAAAGATAAAAAAGTGAAAGAAGAAGTTGTTTCAGATATGAAACAGTATGAAAAATGTTTGATAAGATGGAAGGAACTGGAAAATCTAAAACAGGAAAGAGCCAGAAAAATGAGTTTTCTGGAATTTGAATATAAAGAAATCGAAGAGGCAGGACTCACAGAGGGAGAAGATATTTCTTTAGAACAAGAATATAAAAAAATGGAAAATGCCAAAGAAATTATGGAGAATCTTTCCGGAGTATATCAAGCGACTGGGTATGAATCCGGAAGTGCTGCCGGCTCACAATTTAGTGTGGCATTAAAAAAGCTTGGTCAGATATGTGAATATGACAGCGAATTGCAGAATCTATATGAACAGCTTTTAAATGTGGATAATCTATTAAATGATTTTAATAAAGAAATGAAAGCCTATGAAGAGGAGTTTACTTTTGATGAAGAAAGCTATCGGAATACGGAAAAACGTTTATATGAAATCAATCATTTAAAATCAAAATATGGAGATACTATAGAAGAAATCATAAAATACGGTCAGAATGCAAAAGAACAATATGAAAAAATGCTTCATATTGAGGAAGAATCTAAAAATCTGGAAGAGAAATTAAAACAGGCAAAAAATAGAATTGAAAAAAGTTCAAAGGAATTATCCCATTTAAGAAAACAGGCGGCAAAAGTATTGGAAGGATGTATCATAGAGGCATTAAAAGATTTGAATTTCATGGAAGTCGATTTTGCAATTGAGTTTTACGAAAAAGCAGAGTATTCTGCGAATGGGATGGATGAAGTTTCTTTCACTATCTCCACTAACGCAGGAGAAAAAAGAAGACCCATTTGGGAAGTGGCATCCGGTGGTGAACTATCAAGAATCATGCTTGCATTAAAATCGGTGCTGGCAGATACGGATGAGATTGAAACTTTGATTTTTGATGAAATTGATGTAGGAATCAGCGGAAGAACTGCACAAAAGGTATCAGAGAAGATGGCGTTGATTTCGAAAAATCATCAGGTGATGGCAATTACCCATCTTCCACAGATTGCAGCTATGGCTGATTATCATTTCCTGATTGAAAAAAATGCCCAGAATGGAAAAACCATTACAGATATTCACTTGTTGAAAGAGGAAGAACAGATAAAAGAACTGGCAAGAATGTTAAGTGGGGTTTCTATTACAAATACTGTTATGGAAAGTGCAAAAGAAATGAAGAAATTAGCACAAAAAACAAAAAGTAACTGATTTCCCGGACGGAAAAACACACATACTAAGAAAGAAAAAAATCTTTCTTGTAGGTGTGTTTTTTTTATGGAGGATGAGGTGTATGAATGAAAAAAGGAAGCTTTTGTACAAAGGAGTGTTATATGTTGTTTTGGTGATTCAATTTTGTTCCTTAGGATTTTTGATTGAAAAAAGCCGAAACAATAAAATGAAAGAAACAGTGGCCTTGAACGTGAAAACATCAGAATCTGTTGAAGTCATAAACTCCAATATGGTAGCACCGTCTGGAAAATCCATAGGAATTTATATGGAAACGGAGGGAATCTTAGTGTTAGGGGTAAGTGAAGTAACAAGCATTGATGGAAAATACGAGTCTCCATGTCAATATGTTTTACGCTCTGGAGATTATATTCTTGAGGTAAATGGTACTAAAATCTATCGGAAGGAAGAAATAGAAAGTTTGTTGGAGGCAAAAGAGGATGGGAAGGTAACTCTACTGATACGTAGAAAAGGGGAAGAATTTGAAGCGGAAGTAAATCCTGTCATTGATAAGGATGGAAAAAGAAAATTAGGAATCTGGATTCGGGATAATATGCAGGGAATTGGGACTTTAACTTATGTAACGGAAACTACATTTTCTGCATTGGGACATGGAATTAACGATTTGGATACCATGGAACTGGTTCAGATTAAGGGGGGATCCATATACGAAGCAAAGGTTTTAAACATTGTTAAGGGGGAGGCCGGAAGTCCGGGAGAAATCATTGGAAGTATTGATTATTCTGAAACGAATAAAATTGGGGAAATCAATAAGAATGATGTGTCAGGGATTTCCGGAAAGTATGAGGGGGAAAAACCGAAATTGGAAGAATATCTTCCGGTTGCTTCCAAAGAAGAAATTAAAACAGGAAGAGCATATATTAAATCATATGTATCCGGGGAAGAGGAGTATTATGAAATAAATATATTAGAAGTACATCAGGATTATAAAGAGAAAGGAAAAGAAATGAAAATAGAAATAGTGGACAAGGATTTGATAGAACTTACCAATGGAATTGTACAGGGACTGAGTGGAACACCCATTATACAGAATGGAAAAGTAGTAGGAGCCATTACTCATGTATTTGTACAGGATTCAAAAATGGGATATGGAACTTTTATTGAAAATATGATGGTTGTTGAATGAAATTTTAATGGGGCTGGACTTGGTATTTGTGAAAAAAGCTGTGTAAAATAACTTGGAAAATGCACTTTTAGGAAATATATGTAAAAAAATAGTAAATTGTTATTGACGAGAGTTGGAAAAATATGTATAATTAATATATCAATTACAGATATTTACAATTATGCCGAAAGATATATTAGAAAGAAAGGAAGGATTGCAGATGCTTTCTTTCGGCATAAAAAGCATCAGTAATCGCAATGGGAAAGAAAATGAATAAAGTAAATGTAGTTTTAGCAGATTATAACCAGTCTGGTCTCGAAAAAATGAATGGGTTTTTGCAAAATGAAAAAAAGTATGAAGTTATTTTAAATGCTTCTTCCGGCACAGAAGTTTTAGAATTTTTAGAAAAAAATCATACAGATGTTTTGATTTTAAACGCTATCTTGCCGGGTCTTGATGGTGTTGGGGTGATTGAAAAAATAAAAGAGAAAGATATTTTTGTCAGTGAAATTATTTTAAACGTATCTAAAGGACAAGTTGGATTTTTGCAGAATTTACCAGAATTAGAGAATGTGAAATTTTTAGCAGGTGATTATTCAAAAGAAGAATTTTTAGGAATTTTGTGCGAAAGTAAAAATAATCCTTTGATGGTGGGAGACGAAGGAGATGCACATCAATTAGAAATTATTGTGACAAATATGATACATGAAATTGGGGTTCCGGCACATATAAAGGGTTATCAGTATTTAAGAAGTGCAATTATAATGGCGGTCGGGGATATGGATATTTTAAATTCTGTTACCAAACAATTATATCCATCGATTGCGAAACTTCATAAAACAACAGCATCCAGGGTAGAACGTGCCATTCGTCATGCTATCGAGGTAGCTTGGGGAAGGGGTAAAGTAGAAATTATTGATGATTTATTTGGTTACACTATAAATGCGGGAAAAGGAAAACCAACGAATTCTGAATTTATTGCATTAATTGCAGATAAAATTCGTTTGGAAAATAAGAAGAAATCGGCATAGGAAAATGGGTAGGAAAGGAAATGTGGTAAGATGCTGGTAGAAGATAGAATGTTTGTTATGAATGAAGAAAAGAATCAACAGATAAAAATTTTGGTTGCGCAAAGCGACCAGGAGTTAATAGAAGAATTAAAAACAAATGGAAAGAAAAAAATGGAAGAGGTTTTTCATCAGGAGGTTTTGATTGCTTCAGTAAAGGATGGGCATGAATTGATTGAGGTAAATCGTTCTTTTGGACCGGATATTATATTGATGGATATTGTTCTCTCAAAATTGGATGGAATTGGTGTACTGGAACAATGGAATAAAAATAAAGAAATAAGTCAGAAGGTTATGGTTTTTTCCGCAGTCACCACAAAGAGCATGATAGAAAGTGTATTTCATCTTGGGGTGGGATATTATTTAATAAAGCCGGCAAAATATGAGATAGTATGGAAGCGAATGATTCAGATTATAGAACGAAACAGAGCAAGAAAAGAGGAGGAAAATAATAATTTTAGACATTATCAGTTAGAACAAAAGGTGACTGAAATGATACTTGAAATAGGGATTCCTGCGCATATTAAAGGTTATCAATATATCAGGGAAGGTATTATGATGGCTGTAAAAGATGAAAATATGCTGAATTATATTACAAAATTATTGTACCCCACCATAGCAAAAAAATATAAAACAACATCTTCTAGTGTAGAACGTGCCATTCGCCATGCCATTGACGTGGCATTTCATAGAGGGAAAATGGAAATGCTGGAAACAATGTTTGGTTATTCTATTCATTGCGGAAAAGGAAAACCAACCAATTCAGAATTTATTGCCCTGTTAGCGGATAGAATTCGATTGGAAAAAAAGAATGCGTCCTAAAATATTTTGTAAATTTGCAAGAGAATACTAGTAGATTCTGCTATCCCAAGAACAATGTTTTGATGTTTCAAAATGGAGTTTTCATTTTTACCTGGAAGGGAAAAATTTTGTATTTTTGTTTCTTTTAAATGATAGAGGTTATATAAGCATTGCACATAAAAATGAAAAAAAATTGTGAACTTTTATTTTTTATTTTTCAATAGAAAAATGTTTATATTTGCTATGTTTTGTGCTATAATAAGGTAAATTTTATATAAAAAAGATAAAGCAAGATGAACAGGATTTAAGTCCTCTATTTGATATAAGGAACACTTAAAAGTGATAAGCTCGGGAGGTAAGAATGAAACGTGTGTTATTTGTTGCATCTGAAGGCGTCCCCTTTATAAAAACCGGTGGGCTCGCTGATGTAATAGGTGCACTCCCTAAAATGATGAATCGTAATGAATATGATATTAGGGTATTTCTTCCATTTTACACCTGCATTTTTCAGGAATTAAGAGAAGAAGCAGAGCATGTAACCCATTTTTATATGAATTTTACAGGAAGAGATGAATATGTTGGCATCAAGAAATTGATGTATGAAGGAATACAATTTTATTTTATTGATAACGAGTATTATTTTTCGGGAATGACTCCTTATACGAACATATATGATGATGTTTGGAAGTTTAGTTTTTTTTGTAAGGCGGTTTTATACAGTCTGCCGAAGGTTGAATTTAAACCGGATATTATTCATTGTCATGACTGGCAGACTTCATTAGTGCCGGTATATATTAAGAATGATTTGTCAAGTTATATGTTTTACCAGAAAATAAAAACGGTTCTTACGATTCATAACCTTGAATTTAAAGGTTGTTGTCGGATGGAAGTATTGCGTACTATTTTAGGATATCCGGATGCGTTGATGAATAATGGTAATTTCGAGCTGGATGGTGGTGGTTCCATGTTGAAAGCAGGAATTGTATATGCGGATTATATTTCTACGGTTAGTGAAACCTATGCAAAGGAAATACAAACCCATTACTATGGAGAAAATTTAGCCGAATTACTGATTTCACGCAGCGAGAATCTTAGAGGAATTATTAATGGAGTAGATTATGGTATATACGATCCGGTACATGATAAATTTATTAAGGAGAAGTATGATATCCATACAGTAAATGAGAACAAGGGAAAGAATAAAGAAGAATTGCAAAGGCGTTTTGGTGTAGAAGTAAACAAAGACAAATTTGTGATAGGGTTTATTTCCAGATTAACAGAACAAAAAGGAATTGATCTAATCCAACAGGTTATGAATGAAATTTGTATGGAGGATATTCAGTTTTTTGTTTTAGGTACAGGGGAAAGGCGGTATGAGGAGAAATTCCGTCAGTTTGCCAGCCAATATCCTGAAAATGTAGTGGCAAATATATGCTATTCCGAAGAACTTGCACACATGATGTATGCAGGCTGTGATGCGTTGTTAATGCCATCAAGATTTGAGCCTTGCGGTTTATGTCAGCTTATGAGCTTCCGTTATGGCACCATTCCTATTGTTAGAGAAACCGGTGGATTAAAAGATACCGTTATTGATTATAACAAAAATGAGCAGGAGGGAAATGGTTTTTCATTTGCTCAGTATAATTCTTATGATATGTTATATGCGATTCGTCATGCTAAGATTGTTTTTACAGCATATAAAGATTTGTGGCTGGAAATGATGAAGAAAGGAATGGCACTTGATTATTCCTGGGTGGCATCTGCCAGAAAATATGAAAAACTATATGATGAAATACTGGAAAGTTAAGAAGTTTCGGCTTCTTAACTTTTTTAGTAAAATGATATCAGGGTCCCAAGGCCGTATTTTTCATACGCTTATGAAAAATATGACTTTGGGACCCTGTTTATTGGAAAGAAAACTTGCATAACAGTCTTTCCATGATTAAGGCTATAAATAATAGGTTAATTATCTTCAATTAATTCAATTCCGCTAATATCAGGTTCGATTAGCATAGAATAGTTGGTATGATAAATTACGAATCCCGGTTTGCTGGCAGGTGGCCTTTTTAAATTCTTTTTCCTAGTATAGTCAATTTCCACCTTTGGTGCAGTTCTACCACTTGAGTAGTAAGCGGCAAGACGCGCAGCCTGTTCGTAAACGGAATCAGGAATTTCTTCTTTGCCCTCGGTTTTTAAAATAACATGGGAACCAGGCATTCCCTTCGAATGAAACCAGATGTCATTTCCGGTGGCAAAAGAAAAAGATAATTCATCATTTTGGAAGTTGTTTTTACCAACATAGATATGGAAACCTTCTTTTGTCAGATAATGAAAAGGCTTACTTTTGGGTGCATTTTTCTTGCCCTTTGGTCCCTTTTTCTTTATATATCCATAATCCATTAATTCCTGTTTTACCTGAATCAAATCTGTTTCTTGCAAGGCAATGTCTAAAGAAGTTTTTATGGAAAGTAAATGTTCTAATTCAGATTTTGATTCTACCGTAAGATCTGTTAATGCTTCATAGGTTCGTTTTAATTTATTGTATTTTTCAAAGTATTTTTTTGCGTTGTCAATAGGGGACAGGGTAGAATCTAAAGGAATGGTGATTTCTTCATTGGTATAATAATTTATAGTGGTAAAAGAAGACTCTCCTTGGGAAATTTCATAACCATAAGTAGTTAATAGCTCTCCATAAATCTTATATTTTTCACGTTTTTGCGTATCCTTTAGCTGGGCTAATTGTAGATCATATTTTTTACTGGTACGTTCAATCGCGTTGGAAACAATTTTTCTTAAATCTGTGGATTTTTGACGAATTTTAGTAACCAGATTTTTTTCGTAATAATAATATTCTAAAAGCACAGATATAGAATCAAAGGTTTTCAAAGATTCTTTAGGATAACTTAAAAATATGGTACTGGAAAATTCATTTGGTTTTCCGTTTTCCAGAAAAACACAAGGTTGAAATTCTTCTTTGGTAATACATTTTGCAAAGGAATCTAAAATATAAAATAAACGCTCTGATTTTTCCCTTGGCAATTCTGAAAGGGGAGTTCTTTCTTCCACCTCTGCACGATAGCAAAGTTCCTGGGCAAGTGCCGGACTGATACCTGAAAATGAGGTGTAAATTGCTTTTGCACAAGGCAGGGCAAGTGATGCTATATGGTTAAAAAAATAATCTTTGTTTAAGTCAAGCAGGCTGGTTTTTCCTTGGTTCGGAGGAAAGCTATAAGTTCTGCCAGGGAGCACTTCACGGACTGAACTGACAGCAAAGCCAATGTGTTTGATACTGTCAATAATCATATCCTCATGGTCTGTGAAAATAATATTGCTGTGTTTTCCCATTAGTTCTAGGATGATTTTTTTCTGACAGATATCTCCCATTTCATTTAGGTGCTCTATGGTAAAAATGACAATACGTTCCATTTGTGGCTGCTGAATAGAAATAATTCTTCCGTTTCCTATATGCTTGCGAAGTAACATACAGAAATTTGGTGCACTTTGTGGATTGGATTTCTGAGAGTTACTCAGATATACAAAGGGAAGGGAGGCGTTTGCAGACAAAAACAAACGGTAATTTTCTTTGTTATTTTTAATAATAAATACAAGCTCATCATTTTCCGGCTGATATATCTTATAAATGCGACCATTTAATATGGTGTGGTTTAATTCAGATACCACATTTGATAAAACAAATCCATCAAAAGCCATATTTCAATCTCCTTTCTGAGTTATCAATTTTAGGTGATTGCGAAACTATAATATTTTATGTGAAAGTGATTCAAAAGTAACAAAACAATGCAGGCACGCTTTCGCTGCGTTCGGCTCGTAGCGGTACTAAATTCGCGACAAGTCGCTCATTAAGTACCGACGGCCGTCCAAGCACCTGCTTATGTATTTGTTTCTTTTGAATCACTTAATATAAGTTTTGTTAGTTTCGCAATTTCCTATTGTCAGTTTTTTCGTAGAAACCGCCGTTTGAACAGTAATAACGAAAAAGTCCATATGCTTAAGTATATCAAAAAAAGTAATTTATTAAAAGAGGAAAATGTGGTACAATAAAAAATGGTTTTTTTATTTTGAATGAATTAAAAATCGGATAAAGTTTTGATTGAATACAGGGGCGTAAAAGTATACGTTGGTGTTTATAAAAAATAGAAAGGAAGATTAGAAATGAAGTATAAAGAAGGACAAAAAATAGGAAAATATAAGATTCTTTCTGTGGAAGAGTTACCAGAGCAAAACGCAACAGGATACCGCTTGGAACATATGAAAACCAAAGCAAAAGTTGTAGTGATATCCTGTGAGGATAATAATAAGGTCTTTGGAATAGGTTTTCGAACACCGCCTAAGAATTCTACAGGAGTACCACATATCATTGAACATACCGTATTATGCGGTTCTAAGAAATATCCATCGAAGGATCCTTTTGTGGAACTGGCCAAAGGCTCTTTGAACTCTTTTTTGAATGCCATGACGTATCCGGATAAAACCATTTATCCAATTGCCAGTTATAATGACAAGGATTTTCATAATTTAATGGATGTATACCTGGATGCGGTGTTCCACCCTAATATCTATAAAAAAGAAGAAATATTTAAACAGGAAGGCTGGCATTATGAACTGGAAAATATGGATAGTGAACTAACTTATAATGGCGTAGTTTATAATGAAATGAAAGGTGTATTTTCTTCACCGGATGATCAGCTTACCAGAGCCATTATGAATTCTTTGTTTCCGGACACTACTTATGGTGTGGAATCCGGAGGGGATCCAAAAAATATCCCGGAACTGACTTATAATGATTTTATAGAGTTTCATAAAACCTATTATCATCCATCTAACAGTTATATCTATCTTTATGGTGATATGGATTTTGAAAAAGACTTGGAATATATTGATTCAGAGTATTTATCAGAGTTTGAATATCTGGAAATTGATTCAAGGATAGAAATGCAAAAGACATTTTCAGAACCGGTAGAATGCAGGGAATATTATTCTGTTTCTGACAAAGAGGAAGAAGAAACAGAATTCTACTATAGTTACAATGTAGTAATTGATGAGAGTGTGAATCAAAAATTATATCTGGCATTTCAGATATTGGATTATGCGCTGTTATGCGTTCCGGGTGCTCCGTTGAAGCAGAAATTATTAGATGCTCAGTTAGGAAGTGATGTTGATAGCTTTTTCGACAACGGTATTTTGCAACCGATTTTCGGCATTAATATAAAGGGAGCAAAGAAAGAAGATGAAAACCGTTTTTATCAGGTGTTGGAAGAATCCATACAGGAACTTGTGGAAAAGGGAATTTCAAAGAGGAGCCTGATAGCGGCGATTAATAATTTTGAATTTAAGTATAGAGAAGCTAACTTTGGAAGATATCCTAAAGGTCTTATGTATATGCTGAAAATGTATGATTCCTGGTTATATGCTGAAGAAAAGCCATTCTTATATTTGAATACAAAAGAGAACTTTGCATGGTTGAAAGAGCAGTTAGATAAGGGATATTTTGAAGAAATTTTAAATCAATATTTTTTAAAGAACCCACATAAGTCAAAAGTTGCTCTGGTACCGAAGATGGGGTATAACGAAGAAATTGAGGCTAGGCAAAAAGAAGAATTACAAAAGAAAAAAGACAGCATGACGAAGGAGCAGTTAGAGGCACTTGTGGAGGACACCAAAGCGTTGAAACGATATCAGGAAGAGCCATCTTCCAAAGAGGATATAGAAAAAATCCCTTTGTTGTCTATTGAAGACATTGAAAAGAAAACACAAAAATTAGTAAATGATGTGAAGGAACAGGCAGGAGTGAAGGTGGTATATCACCCATTGTTTACGAATGAAATTTCCTATATTAAACTTAGTTTTTCGATGGACGATTTTTCCAGGGAACAGATTGGCTATGCTACTATTTTAGAGGATTTATTGTTTGAGTCAGATACAAAGAATTTTTCCTACACAGAATTATCCAATGAAATCTTAATTGAAACCGGTGGAATTGGCTTATCCAGCAAGGCATTTATGGATTATTCCAAGAAAAAAGAGAGAGTTTTATTTGAAGTAGGATGCAAATGCTTTGATAATAAGATTCAAAAGGCTTTCGAATTGATGAAGGAAATTATGTTTACTGCAAAATTAAAAGATACCAAAAAGATAAAAGAAATTATTGGACGGTCCAAAGCGCAAATGCAGAGCAGACTTCTTTCATCTGGTCATCAGACGGCTTCATTAAAAGGTGCTGCGTTAATCAATAAAACGTCTTATATCAATGATTTGCTTTCTGGTGTAGGTTATTATGAATTTATTGAAAATCTGGATAAGAATTTTGAGGAAAAGAAAGAGGAGATTCTAAAGGGTTTAGAAGAGACGAGAAAAGCTATCTTTACAAAGGGAAATTTCATTGTAAGTTATGTTGGAAACTATGAGGAAAGGGAACGTGTAATGGAAAAAGAAATCGCGTCCCTGAATCAGGAATTATGGGAAAAAACACAGTGTCAGCCACTGGTATTTGAACCTTCTGAAAAAGGTCTTGGTATGAAGACAGAAAGTAAGGTACAATACGCAGCTCTGGTTGGTGATTTTAAGAAAGCCGGCTATGAATATACCGGAGCGTTACAAGTTTTGCAAACTATTTTTTCTTATGATTATTTATGGATTCAGATTAGGGTAAAAGGTGGCGCTTATGGTGCTATGTGTAATTTCGGGAAGACTGGAATCGGATACTTTACTTCTTATCGTGATCCGGAACTGGCAAAAACCTATGATGTTTATGAAAAAGCAGCCCAATATCTTCGTGAGTTTGATATCTCAGACAGGGATATGACAAAATATATTATTGGTACCATCGGAAATATTGATGTACCTTTGACTCCTTTGGCATTAGGAGAAAAATCTTATTATGCATACCTGGCTGGAGTGGATGAAAAGGATTACCAAAAATCCAGAGATGAGATTTTAGCCACAGATGTAAATACCATTCGTTCTCTAGCTTCATATATCGAAGCAATTGTGGAAAATGGGGTATATTGTGCGGTAGGAAGCGAAGGAAAGTTAATGGAAGTAAAAGATCATTTTGAAGATGTCGTTAAAATATTTTAGACGAAACATAGCATACTATGATTCATAGGTTGCTTGGTATCGCTTACTAGTAAAGATAAAAAGAGGGAATATATGAATAAAGAATACAAGTCAGGTTTTGTAACCATTATTGGACGTCCTAATGTAGGAAAGTCAACTTTAATGAATCAGTTGATTGGGCAGAAAATTGCCATTACATCTAATAAACCACAGACCACAAGAAATAGAATACAAACGGTACTTACCAATGAAGAAGGCCAGATTATTTTCCTGGATACTCCGGGAATCATTAAGGCGAAAAATAAATTAGGGGAGTACATGTTAAACGTTGCTACAAGAACTTTGGAAGAAGTGGATGTAATTTTGTGGATTGTGGAACCTACTAATTTTATTGGAGCCTTAGAAGAATATATCATTGAACAGTTGAAAAAAGTGAAAACTCCGGTGATTCTTGGAGTGAATAAAATCGATTCTGTAGGGGAAAAAGAGATTTTAGAGGCGATTTCTACCTATAAAGACGTCTGCAATATAGCAGAAATTGTTCCGGTTTCTGCTATAGAAGGAACTGGGACGAAAGATTTAGTTTCTACTATTATGAAATATTTGCCGGAAGGACCACAGTTTTTTGACGAAGATACCATTACCGACCAGCCGGAGCGTCAGATTGTGGCAGAACTAATCCGTGAAAAGGCACTTCGTTGTTTGGATAAAGAAATTCCTCATGGAATTGCGGTGGTCATTGATAGTATGAAGGAAAGAAAGAAATCCGATATTATAGATATCGATGCTACCATTGTTTGTGAAAGAGATTCCCATAAAGGTATCATTATAGGAAAACAGGGCGCCATGCTAAAAAAGATTGGTTCCCAGGCAAGGGTAGAGATGGAAAATCTTTTAGATGCTAAGGTAAATTTAAAGCTTTGGGTGAAAGTCCGAAAAGACTGGCGTGATAATGAGTTGTATTTAAAGAACTACGGATATAATCAAAAGGACTATTAAAATGACAAATCAGGTGGTTTTAACAGGGATTATTTTGTCAGTCTCTTTAGTGGGGGATTATGACAAGAGATTTGTACTTTTAACGAAGGAAAGAGGAAAAGTCACAGTCTTTGCTAGGGGAGCAAGAAGACAGAAAAGTAATATCATGGCAGTGACGGAGACGTTTACTTACGGAAGATTTACCTTATTTGAAGGCAGAGATGCATATTCTTTTGTTAGTGCTGAAATTGATGAATATTTTATGTCTGTAAAGGAAGACTTACAGGCAGTGGCTTATGCATCTTATTTTACAGAATTTGCGGAACACTTAACGAGGGAAAATTTAAATGAAAAAAACATATTAAAACTTTTGTATCAGACTTTAAGGGTACTTGGAACAAAGATTATTGATTACTCTTTGATAAAATGTATCTATGAAATAAAGCTTCTGGCATATTATGGGTTGCAAATGCAGGTTTTCCGGTGTGTTTCTTGTGAAAAGGAAGGGGAATATTTCGTGTTTCGTGCCGATAAGGGAGGAATTTGTTGTCCGAATTGTACCAGAGT
The DNA here is from genome assembly GCA_045124495.1 of Lachnospiraceae bacterium. Taxonomy (GTDB): domain Bacteria; phylum Bacillota; class Clostridia; order Lachnospirales; family Lachnospiraceae; genus RGIG1668. Next base: position 9,388 of record JBGVLX010000102.1, on the reverse strand, counting down.
ATCATCCAAGGAAAGTTTTCTAAATACCTCTACGATTTATACATTGCAGTATATTATCAGTAGCAGCATAGAAAAACTCTATTCTTTCCGGGTGACTGCAGAAGTTCAAAAAGAATTGGAAGTTATCTGTAAAGAATATGTAAAAGAGTATGTTGACAGAAAGTTTAAGTCTTTAGAGTTTTTAGAGTGTATCGAATCCTTGTCTTAATCATTGAGTCGAAGATGAAAGGTTTTGAACTGAATCATAGGGAGTTAAAAGAACAAATATAAAAAGGGTAAGGAATTTTGGAAAGTTTCTAAAATCTCTTACCCTTTTTGTTTGTTAGGAAAGAAATGGAAACTATATGTTTCACCACAAATAAAAAACAGTGCAAAGGTGTATATGTGATACAGTTTGTACGTTTTTTATCTGCGATTATGGTTCTACCGGTCTAAGATCGTATGGTTTGTCTTTATGATAGAACGGGGAAGGGCATCCTTGGCATTTTTCCATGGTTCGTCCTGATATCGATAATCAAATTTGTTAATAAACCATTCGATGTCCTCTGCAAGGCGGTTCATGTTTTCAAAATAAACTTCATTCAGCAGGTTGAGGAAAGAATCTAATTCTGCTCCTTTTAAGTATTCTTTGGAGGTTTCAAACAGCATACCATAATGATAGGTACAAAATCCCTTACAATTCTTAAATTTTGAGGAAAAATCCTTGTCTTTTTTCCATAAATGGAAAATGGTATGAAGATATCGTTCAAAGGTATGATTTACACGGTTGCAGATAAAACAATTTTCTTCTTTCTTTTGAAGGTATGCCCAGACTGGTGTGGTAGTTTTATCTTTCTTTAGTAAACCAGAACCGGCCGGCTTTTTGGCAGACAGAGCTTTTAAGTCTTTGGTAGTTTTCATCATATGGGTCTGTAACATTAAGGCAAGACCCAGTCGGTTATTCTGTTCATACAAGGTTTTAATATGAACCATACAAAATCCCTGTTCATCGGTTAATGCACGATTATCATCTTCCATGTAACTTGGTCCCATGGTGTATTCAATGGCATTTTGTTCTAATTCTTTTCGCATGGCACATAAAGGGCATTCACAGTCAGCAGCAAATGCATCATTTACGGGAATGGTATATAATTCTTCTTTCATATAGTTTGCAATCCTTTCTTTTATGATGATGGTTGTATTTTTATTTTCTTTTCATAAGATGATTTATGTCGTATCTGCAAAATGTTACAAAGATGTTTTTTATCTCTCAAATCATCTTAGCATATTATAACATGAATACTGCAGATTAGAAAAGGAAAAAGGTAAATTCAGTTATTTTTTTGCCATTAGAATCAACATATGATATACTCGAGTAGTAAAATACAAGTTATTTTAGGAAAAATGATTTCAAACCAGAAATAAAGAAAGAGGGAATATGTTATGGCGAAAAAATCGAATAAAAAGAAAAATGAAAAGAAGTCACATCCATATCTCATATCAGCTGTGGTTACTCTGATTGTAGGTGCAATTTTTTATTATTTTTTACTTCCACCATTAAATATCAGTAGTGTTGCAAGCTGGTTGTTTTTCGGAGGACTGTTTACCACTTATGTAGTAGTCAGTTGTATCGTAAATGGTGTCGTAAATGATACATTAAAGGATACGAAGATGCCAAAACAGGATAAAATACAATTTTACATTGTTGGTGCAGGGCTTGTGATATTTATTATTGGTGCTATTGCTTCTACGAAATTATTTCAAGCATCAACCTATGCAAATTTATTACAGGTAGAAGAGTGTGATTTTGAAGATGTAATTCCGGAATCAGAAGAAATTTCTGATATCGCCCTGATGGATACTGCAAGTGCCCAAATCGTGGGAGATAGGGCTATTGGTTCTTTATCGGATGTAGTCAGTCAGTTTGTTGTGGGAGAATATTACAGTCAGATTGCATATAATGGAAAACCACTTAAAATATCTTCTTTGGAATATGCAGGATTTTTTAAGTATCTAAATAATAAATCAGAAGGTATTCCGGGATATGTGTCAGTAGATCCGGTTACCAATGATGCAAAGTATGTGAAATTAGAGCAGAATATTCAATATACAGAGTCAGCATATTTTGGTAAGGACTTACATCGTAAATTAAGATTTAGCTATCCAACAGCAATTTTTGAAGGATACCATTTTGAAATAGATGAAGAAGGAAATCCATATTATATTTGTCCGATTGTGAAGAAAACAGCGGGCTTATTTGGAGCCGAAGATATTAAGGCAGTTGTAGTGTTTGATCCGATTACAGGCGATTCTGAAAAATATGACGTGGGAGAGATTCCTGGCTGGATAGACCGTGTATATGATGGAGACTTATTACAAAATCAATATGATTCTTATGGAACACTTCAAAAGGGATATTGGAACAGTTGTTTTGGGAAGTCTGGATGTAAAAAGACTACAGAGGATTATGGATATAAGGTAATCGGTAATGATGTATGGATTTATACCGGTGTTACTTCTGTGGCAGGGGATGAGTCCAACATTGGATTCGTATTAATGAATTCCAGAACTAAGGAAAGTAAGTACCTTTCAGTAGCAGGAGCGGAAGAGTTTTCAGCTATGTCTGCCGCAGAAGGTCAGGTACAACATTTGGGCTATGTTGCTTCTTTCCCATCCTTGGTTAATATTGGTGGTCAGGCAACTTATATTATGGTATTAAAGGATAATGGTGGTTTGGTTAAAATGTATGCCATGGTAAACGTTGAAAAGTATAATCTGGTTGCCACAGGAAGTACACAGGCAGAAGTACTTGCTGCATATAAAACACTATTACATTCTTCCGGAATGATTCAGGAAGAAGAGGTAGATTTGGAAACAAAAGCTTCAAAAACCATTGAAATACAGGACATCCAGTATATTACATTGTCAGGGGACAGGATAGTATATGTAAAAGATAGTGAAGGCAAGGTATATAAGCAATCTTTTGCTGAAAACGAGAAATTGATTTTATTATCAATCGGTGATAAGGTGAAAATAATCTTCGAAGAGGGGGATGAAGATATTTCTACTTTATATTCCTTTGAAATGGTGGATTAATTCCGGTAAAACAAATTTTGGGGATTTTGAATAAGATATGTTTTATATGATAAACATATATAGTGTGGTATAGATAAGTAAAGTGTATGAGAGAGAATAATAATCAATCCTTTATGGAATGTTCTCTTTTCATACACTTATTTTTATGTTAAACTTATGACTAATAAAGAAAGTTTAAACATCGGGACGAAATGAATTAAGAATAAAATACATATTGCACTAAAAATAAGAAATACTAATATAAAAGAGGTTGGGGTCAAAGGATATTTTCCCCGGATACTAATAGATTGCTATGTATTTTGTGCTCTGGCAATCTAAAAAATGCTGATATGTGAAAGGTTGGTTTTTATATGGGAAAATCGGTGAAAAAATATGTATTTTTTATATTGGCTGCACTTTTTTATGCAATGGGAATCAGTTTATTTTTGGATCCAAATCAGTTGGCTCCGGGAGGAATTGTTGGTATTAGTGTTATTTTGCATCAATTTACCAACATATCCACAGGAACCTTATATTTTATTTTGAATGTGCCGATATTGATACTTGGATTTATGAAATTCGGATATAAAGTCATGCTGGATACTTTATTTATGGTAGTATTAAATTCGGTCTTTACTAATTATTTTACGGGATTCGGCCCCATTACGAAGGAATATTTACTGGCAGCCATTGCTGGCAGTGTATTGGTGGGCATGGGGATAGGAATTGTGTTCCGGCAGGGAGCGACCACAGGTGGTATTGATATTATTGTAAAATTGCTTCGTAGTAAATTTCCACATATGTCTACAGGGAAAATTTTTATGATGTTGGATATTCTTGTAGTTACTATTTCCGGAATTGTATTTGGAAATTTTAATTTAGCAATGTATGCCTTTATTGCAGTGGTTTTTTCTTCAAAAGTTGTGGATTATGTTTTATATGGAGACGATGAAGCAAAGTTAATTTATATCATCAGTAATTCACAAAAGGTAATTTCAGAGAGACTGTTAAATGAGGCAAATGTGGGAGTTACGTTTATACAGGGAGCCGGCGGATATAGCAAGACCAGTTATGAAGTTATTATGTGTGTGGTAAGAAAACGTCTTTCTCCGAAAGTGGAGGAAATTGTGAAGGAAGAAGACGAAAAGGCTTTTATGATAGTTTGCAGAGCCAGTGAAATTTTTGGAGAAGGATATAAAAAGATAGGAAGAGAACATGGTTAAAGAGGAAGATATTTTAAATTTTAATTTTTTTGTTTATAAAGGAATATTTACCGGTAGTTCGAAGGATTTTAGATACCGGATTAAGAAAGATGCAGTGAAAAAGGGGGAGGAAGAAGAGGAGACTGTTTTAAGGGTCTGGTGTTGGAAAGGGTTATATTGTTTTGAAAAAACTCCGGAGGAAGAAATTCGGGTAAAGGATTTTTCTTTTGATGAAGAAGGAAGAAAACAAGCAATTCTTTGGTTGAATGAAATGGAAAAGGAAATAAAGTAGTGTTTTTAGGTAATTGCGAAACTATAAAGTGTGAAAGTGATTCAAAAGAAACAAAACATCGCAAGCACGCTTTCGCTGCGTTCGGCTCGTAGCGGTACTAAACTCAAGGCTTTGCCTTTCGTTAAGTACCGACACTGCCCAAGCACCTGCTTATGTATTTGTTTCTTTTGAATCACTTAATATAAGTTTTGGTAGTTTCGTAATTGCCTAAGTAGTGTTTAGTACAAAGGAGAAGGAAAAAATATGGGGAATATGAAAAATAGAAGAAAAGAATTTGATATCGATGAATTTTTAAAGTTGGAACCGTCGGAAGAAATATTAGAATCGGCCCAATCATATGCGAAACTGATGATGTGTTACCGATGTGCCATAAAAGAAGTAGAAACGAAGTTGCAGGTATTAAACGAAGAATTCTCTCTTCAATATAATCGGAATCCTTTTGAATCCATTAAGTCAAGAGTAAAATCCTCCTATAGTATCCTTGAGAAATTAAAAAGAAAGGGATATGAAATTAATGTAAAAAATATCGAGGAAAATTTAAGTGATGTAGCAGGAATCAGGGTGGTATGTTCTTTTAAAGAGGATATCTATCATATTGAAAAAATGCTGGCAAAACAGGATGATATTATTGTTTTAGAAAGAAAAGATTATATTGAAAATCCAAAACCGAATGGTTATAGGAGTCTTCATTTGATTCTTGATATTCCTATTTTCCTGTCCAACGAAAAGAAACATATGAAAGTAGAGGTTCAGTTTAGAACCATTGCTATGGATTTTTGGGCAAGTCTGGAACATAAAATGAAATATAAAAAAGATATTGAAGATGCAAATGAAATAGTGGAAGAATTACGAATCTGTGCAGACTCCATTAGCGAAATCGATCATAAAATGCAGGAAATTCGTAATAGAATCGAAAAAGGAAAAGTACCAGATAAATAGGGTGTTTGCGTGAATTTTTCGATACAAAAGTGCTTAACCTGAATGTTTATATTTTTTTGATTCGGATCATTAAAACTTTATATTTAAGGAAATGTGAGAGAACAGCAGAAGGAAAAAAATCACTACTACAGATGAAAAATATTTAAAATTGGCAGAAAATAATTTATATGGAGAACTTGCGCTTGCTTTGGATAAAGAAAAATCCGAAATGGAGAATTTTATCATTGAATATGTTGAAAAACAAAAGAAATAAATAATTCATATAACGAAAATAGGTGTGGAAGCCTATTTTCGTTTTTTCGTTTCATAAATTCCTAATGGAATAATTTGCAGGTTTATGATTCCGGTTTTTTGAAGTTTTTCTGCCAGTTTAAGAGAGGCAGTGTTAGAAGGATGGACACGGATATCAAGGGATGTAATACCAAGTTCATTTTTTGCATAAATAAGGACTTTTTGACATAATTCATAGGCAATGCCTTTTCTTTGAAAGTCAGGACGAATGATATAACTTAATTCCAGACCGTTTTCATAACTTGTGATACCGATTTGTCCGATTAAATCTTCTTTTTCATTAAAAATACCCCAAAATCCATGATTTTTATACCGGTATTCCATCATTCGGGAAGAAAATTGTTCCAATGCAGTGGATTTATCTTCTGAAAATACTTCTACACTTTTATTTTGTGGGAATAATTCATAGAAAGCTTTTACAACATCAAATTCTAGGCAGCAATATTCCCTAAGAGTAAAATTCTGGTATTTGCAGATAGTAAAAGGGAGATGATAAAATCTGGCATAAACCAGGCCAAGATAAGAATCATTCAGTCCGTTTATTTCTTCTACAAGATAAGGGCAGGGAACGGATAATCCAAATCCTAAAAAAGGAAAGTGGTGTTCTTTAGAAAAATGATAATCCGTTATGGAAGAGGAAAAAAGAAGGAATGGTTCCTTCAAAGATAAACAGTCGTTTACAGTATCTGATAGAACCAATTCGGATTCTTTTAGCATTTTTTGGATAGTATTTTGCTGGATTCCGGTCCAATCCTTCTTAATTATTACTAATTTCATATTGTGCCAATCCTTTCCTTTGTTTATTTGCTTGTTATATGATGTTACAATAACACAAAACGTTAATTTCAACAAGGATATCAAGACAAGGGAAAAAATAATTGCGTTTCGGGGGAATTATGTTAGAATATAAACGAAAAGATTAAAAATAATGGAGAGTAATATGGAAATTTATATTATACGGCATGGGCAGACTGTCTGGAATAAAGCAAGAAAGCTGCAAGGAAGTACAGACATTGAATTATCGGAAGACGGAAAGAGACTGGCGGCATTGACTGGTCAGGGAATGAAGGGAATTACTTTTGATAAAGTTTTTTCAAGTCCTTTAAAGAGAGCTTATTTAACAGCACAACTGATTCATGCTGAAAGTAATGTGAAAATAGAAGTGGATGAAAGAATCCGGGAAGTATCCTTTGGAGAATTTGAAGGATTGAATGTGGATGAAATGTTAAATAATGAAGAATGTGGGTTTTACCATTTTTTTGATAAACCAGAATTATACAAGCCTGCAGAACATGGAGAAAAATTGGAAGATGTTATTTTAAGAGGAAAAGAGTTTATTGAAGATAAAATACTACCTTTGGAAGGAAAAGCGCAGAGAGTGATGAAACTCGCTCATGGCGCTATGAATAAAGCATTGCTGGCAGCGATGCTTGGGAGAGAATTAAAAGATTTCTGGAAAGGAAATTTGCAAAAGAACTTAGAAGTATCGATGGTTGATTTAACAGGGGGAGAGTTTACATTAGTAAAAGAATCCCAATCGTTTATTGTTAAAGATTAGTTAAGGTTTAGATTAGGATAAAAATGCGAGGAGAATAGGAAATGAGTGATATAAAGAAAATAGCAGTGTTAACCAGTGGTGGAGATGCACCAGGGATGAATTCAGCCATTCGGGCAGTTGTGTTTAGTGCAGCACACTTTGGGATACAGGTAGTGGGTGTATTAAGAGGATATGAAGGTTTGATAGACTGGGAAACGATTCCCCTTGGATTAGAAGATGTAAGAAATATCAACAATCAAGGTGGCACCATCCTTTTTACCAGTAGAAGTGAAAGGTTTTTACAACCGGAATACAGAAGACAAGCAGCAGAGAATTTAAAAGAACAGGAAATCGATGCAGTTGTTGCAATTGGTGGAGATGGAACCTTGCGGGGAGCCATTGAATTACAAAAAGAAGGAGTCAACATTGTATGTATTCCTGGTACCATAGACCGGGATGTGGCATGTACGGAATATACTTTGGGATTTGATACTGCTGCAAATACAGCAACAGAAGCAATTGATAGAATCAGGGATTCTTCTGTTTCTCATGGCAGATGTAGTGTGGTAGAGGTGATGGGAAGAAAGCGTGGATATATTGCTCTTTGGGCAGGTATGGCTACTTCGGCAGATGCCATTGTTCTTCCTGAAAAATGGGATGGTAATTTTGATAGTATCACCGATGCAATTAAAAGACGACATGCAGACGGAAGAAACAGTTATTTAGTAGTTTTGGCTGAGGGAGTGACAGATGCCGGAGAGCTTGCGGAACGAATTCGGGAAAAGACAGGAATTGAATCCAGAGTATCTGTTTTAGGATATGTTCAAAGAGGTGGACAACCTACTGCTAAGGATAGAATGTATGGTTCATTGATGGGTGCATATGCCATTGAGATTTTAAATCGCAATGAAAAAAATCGCATTGTGGCAATTAAAAATGATGTGTTGATTGATTTTGATCTTACAGAGGCATTGAAGTTGGAAAATAATAAATTGGATTCCTTCCAATATGAATTAAGCAAATTATTGTCTGAATAAGCAAAATTATGTCTTTATCAGTACAAGGTTATTGGAGCAAGGGAATTGCCGGTGGAATAAGGAAAGAGGAAAGCGTGAATGACATATCAGGAAATATTGAAAAATGAAGAAGTAAAGGCACTTATTGACAGAGGAAATACGAATCTAAGGGTTTTAGGATTTACAGACCATTCCCAGGCACATTGTGCTTTCGTGGCTGAGAGGGCTGCCTATATTTTAGAGCAGTTTGGCTATTCGGAACATGACAGAGAATTGGTAAAAATCGCTGGGTTTATGCACGATATTGGAAATGCAGTAAATCGTACCAGGCATGCAGAATATGGCGCGATTCTTGCGAATGATATTCTGAAGAGTACAGATATGCCTTTACAAGACAGGATGACAGTAATATCTGCCATTGGGAATCATGATGAGTCTACCGGTGGTGCAAAGGATCCGATATCGGCAGCTCTTATTATTGCGGATAAAACAGATGTACGCAGGAACCGTGTCAGTGAAAAGGATAAAACGAAATTTGACATTCATGATCAGGTAAATTATGCGGTTACCAAGTCGGAAATTACCATTGATATGGAAAAGCTGGTAATTACGTTGAATCTTGAGATAGATGAGAATATCTGTACCATGTATGAGTATTTTGATATTTTTTTAGAACGTATGATGATGAGCAGAGGTGCCGCTGAAATGCTGGGAGCCAAGTTTAATTTACGGGTAAATGGTGGAAGGGTATTATAGAAAGAGTAGGATAAAGAATATCATAGAAAGAGCATGATAGAGAAAGAATTGCAAAAAAATATATAATTAGAAAAAGATGGAGAGTGGTTAGGTGCTGATTTTTAGTATGATAACCACTTTTTTTATTGGAATTGTGATATGTATAGGTAATTGCGAAACCATAACATTCTATATGAGAGTGATTCAAATGAAACAAAACATCGCAGGCACGCTTTCGCTGCGTTCGGCTCGTAGCGGTACTAAATTCGCGACAAGTCGCTCATTAAGTACCGACGGCCGCCCAAGCACCTGCTTATGTATT